>NZ_PYWN01000059.1 GCF_003049505.1 Metasolibacillus meyeri | reverse complement strand
AAAAAGAATTTGTCGCTGACGTTACACTTTCGCGACAGGAGAAGATTTGCTGAACCAAGTTAAATTCAAAAATAGGAGCTTGTCTAAAAAGATATCACCTTTTTAGACAAGCTCCCTGTCAAATTATAAATGCGTAACCATAAGCCCATGCTGATCTGCTGTCGTTAATACGATGCGATGCGCTGGGAATTGCTTTTGCATGCTGATAACAAATTCATCAGCAATTGCTGTTGGTATAATTGAAATAAGAGTTGGGCCAGCTCCACTTAACGCTGTACCGTATGCACCAGCTTGCTTCGCTGCTTCTCGAATTTCTGCGTAGCTTGGGATTAACTGCGCGCGGAAGGGCTCATGAAATAAATCCGATTCCATATAGCGACCGATGCGCCCATAGTCTTTTGCAATCAATGAGGCTGCGAGCATGTTAGCAGCGGCACTCGCCTTGACTGCATATGGACGATCTAGCTGCATAGGGAGAACGCCACGTGCCTCAGCTGTTTTTAATTCCATGTCTGGAATGAACAGTACAAAGGCTACGTCCACATCTTGCACATGAATTGTATCAACAAATCCGTCGTCTGCCATAGAAGAAATAGTGAGACCACCTAAAACAGAAGCTGTCGCGTTGTCGGGATGCCCTTCAATTTGTGATGAAATGTTCAGCCTATCTTGTACGGATAGTTGCAAATCACATAATAAATTGGCTAGCTCGATACCAGCAACAATGGCAGCAGCACTGCTACCAACGCCTCGTGCTAAAGGGAGCTCGCTCGTCATGACGACATGGCAGCCAGGTAATGCCTTATCGTAGCGTTCAGCTACTTGCTTTGCGATTTGATAAATTAAATGATTTTCCACTGTTGTGTCTGCTGGGACATGTCCACCTTGATGAACAAATTCCCATTCAGCTTGTGGCGTTGCTTCTAATGTTAAATAAAGTGACAAACCGAGCCCGATAGAATCAAAACCTGGCCCAAGATTTGCGGTACTGCCTGGAACTTTTATTTGCCAACTCATAGTACACCCTCAATATATTTGCGAATTTCATCTTCATCGTTTGTCAACGATACTAAATCAACCGTTGACACGCTCATTGCTGTATCAGGGTCTTTCAAGCCATTGCCAGTGAAGACAGTTACGACTTGACTGCCTTGTGGAATAAGATTAGCCTTCACCGATTTAATGACACCAGCAAGTGAAGCAGCTGAGCCTGGCTCAACGAAAATACCTTCTTTACCTGCAATTAGCTTATAAGCAGCTAAAATTTCTTCATCTGTTACCGAGTCAATAATACCACCTGACTCATCACGTGCAGCTTCTGCTAATTTCCAGCTAGCAGGATTGCCAATACGGATTGCTGTTGCAACAGTTTCTGGCGACTCGATTGGCTCACCCTTGACGATTGCAGCAGCACCTTCTGCTTCAAAGCCAAAGATTTTTGGTAAACCTGAATTTTTTGCTTCATTATAATCTTTAAAACCTTTCCAATAAGCAGAAATATTACCTGCATTGCCGACAGGAATACATAGGAAGTCTGGCGCTTTTCCTAGTGCATCGACAATTTCAAAGGAAGCTGTTTTTTGTCCTTCAATACGGTATGGATTGACTGAATTGACAAGTGCAACAGGTGTTGTTTCACTAATATGACGAACGATATTGAGCGCATCATCAAAATTGCCATCAATTTCAATGATTTTTGCACCGTACATTGTTGCTTGCGCTAACTTACCTAACGCCACTTTTCCTTTTGGAATAACGACGATAGACTGAATACCTGCTCTAGTTGCATAGGCAGCCGCCGCCGCCGAAGTATTGCCTGTAGAGGCGCAAATAACACATTTTGCACCATCCTCAATGGCTTTAGCAACCGCAAACACCATACCGCGGTCTTTAAAGGAACCTGTTGGGTTTGCTCCTTCGATTTTTCCGTATAGCTCGATGCCTAGTTCCTTAGACAAGTTCACTAAATGTACTAATGGCGTATTCCCCTCATTTAAAGTTAACGATGGTGTATTTTCAGTAACGGGTAAATATTGCTTATATTCTTCAATTAAACCTTTCCACATATCGAACGTAGCTCCTTTTGTTCTTTCTGAATGAACATTTGTTTTTGTATAAAAGACATTGTAAACCTCTAACGCCCTCATTTCAATAGTAAAATAACAATTTAATTTAAACAATATTGTCACAATTAAAAAATAGGTGTATAGTATACATGCTTATACAACTGTAAAGACAGGTGGTTATATTCATTATGGAAAAGCAACAAAATATGCAAATATCGCGCAATAAATTACTCGGTGTAGCAGGTGTTGGCTGGATGTTTGACGCAATGGATGTCGGCATTTTATCCTTTGTTATCGCTGCATTAGCAATAGATTGGGGCTTAAGCCCTTCACAAATGGGCTGGATTGGTAGCGTCAATTCAATTGGAATGGCTGTAGGGGCGTTGTTCTTCGGTATACTGGCTGATAGAGTAGGGCGTAAAAAAGTGTTTATGTGGACGCTTATTTTATTTTCAGTTGCAAGTGGTTTATCTGCGTTAACAACAACGCTAGCACTATTTTTAATTTTACGTTTTTTCGTTGGCATGGGACTTGGTGGAGAACTGCCAGTCGCTTCGACGCTTGTTTCTGAAAGTGTAGAAGCGAAGGAGCGTGGTCGCGTTGTCGTATTATTAGAAAGCTTTTGGGCAGGAGGATGGCTAATTGCTGCAATTATTTCCTATTTCGTAATTCCAGCGACATTTTGGCCAATTGAAGGTTGGCGAGTAGCATTAATTTTAACTGCATTACCCGCGTTTTATGCAATTTATATTCGTATGAAGTTGCCTGATTCTCCGCAATTTATAGCGAAGGCAGCAGCAAAAAAACGCCCTGTTATGCAAAATATTCGAGAAGTATGGTCAAAACCATATAGACGTTCAACTTTCATGCTATGGGTGCTATGGTTCACAGTTGTATTTTCATACTACGGCATGTTTTTATGGTTACCAAGTGTGATGGTAGGAAAAGGATTTGATTTAATTTCTAGCTTTAAATATGTGTTAATTATGACATTGGCACAATTGCCGGGTTATTTCACAGCAGCTTGGTTTATTGAAAAGCTTGGGCGCAAATTTGTACTCGTTACATATTTAATTGGTACAGCGGCCAGTGCTTATGTTTTTGGGAATGCAGAATCTGTTACGATTTTACTTATTTCAGGTATGCTATTATCGTTCTTTAATTTAGGTGCATGGGGTGCGCTTTATGCATACACACCAGAGCAGTATCCAGCAATTATTCGCGGAACAGGCGCAGGTATGGCTGCAGCAGTAGGGCGTATAGGTGGTATTTTTGGCCCGTTGCTCGTCGGATCATTAATTGCAAAAGGTTATGATATTGGTTCGGTGTTTGCAATTTTCTGCGTGGCTATTTTAATCGGTGTAGCAGCAGTACTATTTTTAGGAAAAGAAACGAAGCAATTAGAGTTAGAATAGAAGCTGTAGGGGAAGCAAGTGAATACTTGTCTTTCTCTACAGCTTTTTTTTGAAACGAAATACCTTACTCATTCATCTAATAATTAGATAAGGAAAAGGATGTGAAGAGAGATTGCTAAAAAAAGCACAAAAGGGCAATAGCGAGGCATTTATCCAGCTATTACAAACTGAAAAAGTAAAGTTATATAAAACGGCGTATATTTACATGAAAAATGAAAATGATACGTTAGATGTTGTGCAAGATACGGTAACAAAAGCATTTGCCAACATCAATAGCGTAAAATCAGAGCAGTATTTTTCTACATGGTTAATGAAAATTTTAATTAACACAGCATTAGAGCATTTGCGGAAAAATAGCAAAATTGTATTAATGCATGAAGGTGTTGTGGAGCAAGGACAGGCGTATAGCCATGATGAACGCATGGATTTATTACATGCAATTGAACAACTAGAAGAGAAATATAAAACGGTCCTTCTGCAGTTGTGTTGGAAGATGGCGAAAGGATTATGACAGAAGTTGTACAGGCAGTTGGACGCAATGAGTATCAATTGAAATATAAAACGGATGCAGGCTTGCCATTCATTAAAACAAAGCTGTTGCCGATGATGACAATTGAGCCAGAAGCACAAGTAGTTATTCCAATCAAATAAAGTTTATTTACGGGAGGTATGAGCAATTCACGTTGTTCATAACTCCCTTATTTATCCCGTATTAACAGGCTGTAAGACCCCCACTGATTGAAGGTTCACTTTATAAAAATTGACGAAAAAAGCACAAATGACAGATTGTTCAGAAAAATATTGAATGTCGTTGTGATTCATGTTAATGTATGTTCAAGTTAGAACAGTTGAGAATAGATGAGAAAGGATAGAGAGTAGAGTATGAGTATTTGTGAGAGCATTAAAAAAAGATTTATTCGATTGTCAAAAGGGCAACGTCGTGTTGCACAATTTGTATTGAATGATCCAAGCATCGTCACAACAAAGATTGCAGCCGAAGTTGGGAAAATAGCGGGGGTAAGTGAATCGACAGTAATCCGCTTTTGCTATGCAATGGACTTTGCGGGCTACAGCGAGCTACAAAGAAGAATGAAAGAGGACTTAGCTTATCGAAAATAAGTTAAGACTGAGCTGTCCAAAAAGCCAGTGAATACGTCACTTAATTGTGGAGATTTGGATTAATTCAAGAAAATAATTAGTAGAAGAAAGCTGTAGGAAAGTGTCATGTCCTACAGCTTTTTAATGCTTGTCTTTGTGTCATCGTTAATACGGAGAAAAGGAGCTGACGAAGATTGATTCAGCTCCTTAAGTTACGGCGATATAGCTCTGATAAACAGAGGAGAATGAAATAATATATTACCTCATGTTTAAATCAGCTTACTATACATTATTTCGTCATAGTATTCATTATCTATTTTTACTGCATGTATTTTCTTGCCCTCAGCTGTAAAGCCTTGTTTTTCAAATAGAGCAATGGCTTTGCTATTATGAGACATAATAACTGCTTCTAGCCTTTCAATACCGTTTTGTTTTGCCCATTTTATGCTGTTTTCTAATAGCGAAGTGCCGATACCAGTGTTTTCATAGTTCTTTAATACACCGATGCGTATTGCGGCAACATGCTGTAGACGTTGTTCTTTATAACCATTAATACGTGAATAACCTGCAAATTCGCCATTAACGATACATAAGAGTATAGTTTGCCTTTTAAATTTACGCCACTCAGCCATCTGTTTGCGAATAACTTGTACTGTAAGATGTTGCACATTTGGTTCATAGTATTCAAAGTCAGATTGTTCGTAAATTTGCTCTTGTAGACGAATAAATGAGCGAGCATCCTCTGTTTCAATTGGCCTAATAATAGAAGCTTGTGTATTTTCATCTGTTCCATTTTCTTCATTTCCTGCTTGCTTTAAACGAGAGAATTTTACAGATTGACCTAACTGAACATCAATTACATTATAATTGGCATTGAACCAAGATTGGTAATGTGTCAGAGGAGGCTTTGTTTTTTTCCACCAACTTAAGTTCAAATAAGCTGCATTTGGCAACGCTTGGCCCATAATATTTTCAATCGCTTCATATGTTAATGTAATTTCATTTTGCGTTGCATTCTGGAAGAACTCAGCTAATGGAATATACTTCTTTTCCATCTTTTTAGACATTTCTATCCTCATTTCTGTGACTGAATTTATTTTACATACGGTTATTTTAACATATTGGTCAAAAAAATAATAATTAATGTTCAGATTTTTTATATTTATACTAATAAATGATGTTAAAAGGGAGTTATGTCTATAATTTTTGAAAATGAAGTAGGAAGTTTGGAGCGTTTTCAATTATGAATAGAGGATGAATAGACTAAACGATTATATAAAATCAATTACGGATTCATTTTAATCGAGTATTTGTGCTAAAATGAATTGATTAACTTGATGCAAGTATTGATAAATTAGGAGGCAATTTCATGAGCAAGACATTAGTTTTTGGACATAAGAATCCAGATACAGATACAGTTACATCAGCAATTGTTTACGCGTATTTAAAACAACAATTAGGTGTAGAGGCTGAGGCTGTACGTTTAGGCGACCTTAATAATGAAACGAAATTCGCACTAGAAAAGTTCGATTTTGAAGCACCACGTTTTATTAGCACTGTTGCTGGGGAAGCAAAGCAAGTTATTTTAGTAGACCACAATGAATTCCAGCAATCTGCTGATGGCATTGAAGAGGTACAAATTACGGAGGTAATTGATCACCATCGTGTAGCGAATTTCCAAACGGCTGACCCGTTATATTTCCGAGCCGAGCCTGTTGGTTGTACAGCGACGATTTTAAATAAATTATTTAAAGAAAATAATGTAGAAATCCCTGCAAATATCGCAGGTTTAATGCTATCAGCCATCGTTTCTGATACATTATTATTCAAATCACCAACATGCACAGAGCAAGATATAAAAGCGGGTGAGGAATTAGCTGCTATTGCAGGTGTGGATGTAGCTGAATATGGCTTAGCGATGTTAAAAGCAGGTGCAGACTTATCGGATAAATCATTAGAGGATTTACTATCATTAGACGCAAAAGGCTTCGATTTCGGTGCATACAAAGCAGTCGTAGCCCAAGTAAATGCTGTTGATATTGAAGACGTACTAGGCCGCCAAGCAGAATTAGAAGCATTGCTGGCGAAAAATGTCGAAGACAACGGCTTAGATTTATTCTTCTTCGTTGTAACTGATATTTTAAACAATGACTCTACAGCAGTGGCAGTTGGACAAGTAGCAGAAAAGGCAGCAGCAAGCTTTGGCGCAACGATTGTTGATGGTCGTATCAGCTTATCAGGTGTTGTTTCACGTAAAAAGCAAATTGTTCCTGTGTTAACAGAGGGCTTGAAATAAAAATGACAGAGGCTATCGAAATTGTGGTAGCCTCTATTTTTGGATTGCAAGGCTATTCAAAAAGCCGAAATATTTACTTATTGTTTAAAAGAAAAGACTTCAAAACTAGCACTTTTAAATTTCCTAATGCAAACGTAACAATTTGCCCAGATCAATAAAAAACAACGAGATCCAATAAGGGCTCGCTATAGTTCTTCTAGCTTCAATGGATAAACCGCAGGACCTTCTATAACATTGCCCTTTTTATCAAAGCGAGAGCCGTGACATGGACAGTCCCATGTTTCATCAGCATCATTCCAGCGTGTCTTACAGCCTAAATGGGTGCATTTGGGTGTTGACATCCGTGTCACATAGCCTGCAATAAATTGCTCGCTAATAAAGCCTGCCTTTGTGAGCATGTCATAAACCGTACGACCTTGTATGCGGCTAGGCATATACAATTGTGTGGCGCGATGCTCTTTATTCGTAAAATAGCCACGTAATATTTCCGCAGCTACAAGCGAACTGGATAGTCCCCATTTTTTAAAGCCTGTTGCAATATAAATAGGAGAATCCTTTGTCATGGGGCCGACAAGTGGTATGCTATCAGGTGTTGTCATATCTTGTGCACTCCATAAAAAATTTGGAGCAGGTAAGTCAAACTTACTATCCAACTCTTGTGTAAGCGTATCGTAATACTTCGTTGTTTCTCCTTCGGTTCCAGCCAGATGAGATGTACCCCCATAAACAAAATAAGATTGTCCATCGACTTGAGCTGTGCGAATTGTGCGGGCTGGTGAGTCAATGCTAATATATTGACCTTGCAATAGATCAGTACAAGCTGTCGCTGTTAAATAAGCACGATCTACCGTTAGCTTTAATGTGTTGAAGCCAGCGATTGAATCAATTGGATAATGCGTGCAGAGCACGAGTTTTTTGCAGGCAATCGTGTAGCCTTCCGCTGTTGTAACTGTCGGCTTATCTGTCACTTGTGTAGCGCGGGTATGTGTGAAAAATTGTGCGCCAGCCTGTTGAGCCAGTTTGGCAAAATGTAGTAAAAACTGCACTGGATGAATTTGTGTTTCATGCTGCATACCTAAAGCTAGTTGCACTTTATCTGCTAACTCCGTATCGTTTGTGATAAGCGATGGAATACCTATCTTCTTATATGCTTCATATTCCTGCTCCAATAAAGTACGATTGTCGGTTTCGGTTGTATAAATAAATGATGTAGCAGTTGTGTAAGTTGTTTTGTCAGCTTTAGCTAGCGCTTTTTCAATCGCAGATTTATTCACTTGATAGTAAAGCTTCGCCTCATCCTCCTGCAACGTAGAATAAAATAGCCCATGCTGCGCTGTTAATTTTCCTGTAGAATGTGCTGTTGCTCCCTCACCGATGCTTTTCGCTTCAATAACAATGACACGTAGCCCCGCTTTTGCTAGTAAATAAGCCGTGTAAACACCGCTTAAACCAGCCCCAACTATGCAAATATCACAAACTGTATCAGATGATAACGTTGAAGTTGTCATTGGTGTCGTATGATGAAGCCATAAAGATTGTTGCATTAAAAATCCTCCTTACCTATATTTAGCATACAGTATAGGGAAGTTTACCTGTCGCTATTCATAAGGCAAAAAAATTGAATCATCTATTCACTTATTTGTACAATGAGGAAACAGAGGAGGAGAAACGAATGATTATACAAGTATGGTCTGATTATGTATGCCCATTTTGCTATATTGGGAAAAAACAATTAGAGCTAGCAATTGAACATTCCGGCTATGAAGGACAAATTGAAGTGCAATATAAAAGCTTTTTACTGGATCCGTCAACACCTATTGATACAGAGGAATCCATTTATGGTCCGTTAGCTGCGAAATATAATATGTCCATCGAGAAAGCGAAGGAAATGACGCAAAATGTAGCAGCACGCGCAAAAGAAGTGGATTTACATTATGATTTTGATCGTATGAAAACAGCGAATACGATCAAAGCACATCGTTTGGCGAAATGGGCTGAAGCGCAAGGCAAAGGTGCAGAGATAAATGAACGCTTATTGCAAGCCCATTTTTTAGATGGCTTAGCTATTGGTCGCATTGATGTACTAGTCACGCTAGCTGAAGAGGTTGGTTTAAACGGTAAGGAAGCCAAGGAGATGTTAGAGGGCGACGAATATAAAGAAGAAATGTATTCGGATATTGAAATCGCTCGTCAGTTAGATGTACGTGGTGTGCCATTCTTCGTCATCGATAATAAATATGGCATTTCTGGTGCACAGCCACAGCATTTATTTGAGCAAACGGTGGAAAAGGCAGCTGTAGAGGCTGGCTTACAGCGTAAATTAAATATGGTTGGTGAGCAAGGTGCGCTATGTGAAGATGGCGTTTGCGATATTGAATAAAGTTCAGACTAAAGTCTTAGAGCAGCATAGTTGATTTTTTTTAGCTGCTCTATTATTATATGTAATATCTTGATTTCGAGATAAAGTGAAACTTCACTCAGTGGGGGCCCCACTGAGTGTTAGTTGAACCAATCGGGCTTTTTCGGACAGTTATCGCCTACCTATCCTTTTTGTTCTTCTCAAGTCTTGAGGTGGGCGTCTTACTGTCCGTTAATGCGGGATAAATTAAACTTTTTTATTTTAAAGGAGATTTTTATAAATGGCAAATGTATTAGTAGTAAAAGCAAATAACCGCCCAGACGGTGTTTCAACAAAAATGTATGAAGCTTTCGTAGCGGAAGCAAAAGCACAAAATATTGAGTTTTCAACATTTGATGTATTTGAAGAAAACTTAGCATACTTCGGTCAAGAATTATTTAATGCTTTCGGTAAAGCGCAAGCGGGTGAAGAGTTAAACGAAAAAGAAGCTGCTTCATTAGCATCTTTCAATAAATCACGCGAAGCATTAACTGCGGCAGATGTTGTTGTATTCGCATTCCCATTATGGAACCTAACAATTCCAGCGGCATTACAATCATTCATCGACTACACTTATGGTGCAGGCTATTCATTTAAATACGGTGAAAACGGTAATTTAGTAAGCTTAATGACAGACAAAAAATATATCGTTTTATCTGCTCGTGGCGGTATCTACTCATCACCAGAGGCAGCACCGTCTGAGATGGCTGTTAATTATATTAACAACGTAATCGGTGGTGTTTATGGTATGCAAAAAGTAGACGAAGTAGTAATCGAAGGTCATAATGCAAACCCAGCGAAAGCGGAAGAAATTATTGCAGAAGGCTTAGAAAAGGTAAAAGCAGCAGCAAAAAATTTAACAGCAGTATTAGTATAAAACTGAGTAAACTAGGACAACAATGAAAAACGCATGAAATCACATCGTTGATTTCATGCGCTTTTTTTGTAGTATCCAAAATAGGTGTTTTTTATCATGTTACTATAGCTAAAATTAATTTAATATAAAAGTAATCACTAGTGTCGCATTAAAATAATTAATTGCACTATTGTAAAATGAATTTTCT
>NZ_PYWN01000058.1 GCF_003049505.1 Metasolibacillus meyeri | reverse complement strand
CCCTAATGCTCCTGGCGACACTGTCCCTAGAAGAAATTTTGTATTAGCCCCACCGCTTAAACTCGCTTGTAAGTTTGTCAGAGCTCCTACTCCTACTTTTGTCAATATGATATCTTGTTGAATGGCATCTCGTTGACTAACATTATAACCCTCTGTCAAATTCGCAAATGTTACTGCCCCTGGGCTAACAGTAAACCACGTTGGAGAAGGGTCCACTGTAAA
>NZ_PYWN01000005.1 GCF_003049505.1 Metasolibacillus meyeri | reverse complement strand
CTTAATTTTATTATTTTGTTCGCCTTTTAGTCTATCATTATAATTTTTTTAACCTATTTTTTTATTTTTTTCATTAAAAATCGTTGACAAAGATTTATTCTCGGCTTATGATGTTATCAAATTTAATTACGTTAAATATTGTGACGGAGACATGCTCATCGTAGTTGTTCTAAAGAGAGCTGATGGTTGGTGCAAATCAGTGAAGAATACGAATGTAGTTCCACTCCTGAATAGATAAGTGGAATTTTTTAGTATACTTATCCGTATCGTGCTCGTTACGCATTGGAAAGATTGCAAATTTAATTTTCGGAATATTTTTGCAATGAATAAGGGTGGTACCGCGTAAGTATGTTCTTTATAGCCTTTCGCCCCTTACATTTATGTGAGGGGTGGAAGGCTTTTTTATTTTATTAAAAGGAGAGAATGAGATTATGACAACGAAAACAGTAGAAAGAGCAACAAAGGCTATTACAGTGTTTATCGCAGATCCATTGAGTGAGGACGGGATTTATCCATTAATCCATGAATCTGAATTAAATTTAAACATCATTGTAGATACAGGCTTATCTCAGGAGCAACTAATTGCAAAAATCGCCGATATTGATGTGTTATTAGTGCGCTCACAAACAACTGTTACTCGCGAAGTTATTGAAGCTGCAAAAAATTTAAAATTAATTGGCCGTGCAGGCGTTGGTGTCGATAATATTGATTTAACTGCTGCAACTGAGCATGGAATTATCGTTGTCAATGCACCAGACGGTAATACTAATTCTGCAGCTGAGCATACTATTGCTATGATAACCGCTCTTGCACGCTATATACCACAAGCATTTAATACGTTAAAAAACGGTGTTTGGGACCGAAAATCATACGTTGGTGTTGAACTAAAAAACAAAGTGTTAGGCGTTATTGGCATGGGACGTATCGGTGTTGAAGTCGCCTACCGTGCAAAAGGTCAGCGTATGAAAGTTATTGCCTATGACCCATTTTTAACAGAGGAACGAGCGAAAGAGCTTGGTGTGACAAAAGGAACTGTTGATGAAGTATGTATTGCGGCAGACTTTATTACAGTGCATACGCCACTATTACCAGAAACGCGCAATCTAATTAATAAAGAGCGCTTTACCATTATGAAAGATGGCGTTCGCATTATTAACTGTGCACGTGGTGGTATCATTAATGAAGACGATTTATACGATGCCATTTTAGAGAAAAAGGTCGCTGGTGCTGCATTGGACGTTTTCATTACGGAGCCTGCTACAGATCATAAATTATTGACATTACCTGAAGTCATCGCGACACCACATTTAGGGGCATCTACTGTAGAGGCACAGGAGTCTGTTGCCGTCGATGTATCCAATGATATTATTAAGTTTTTCAAAACAGGTACTGTAACAAACCCTGTCAATATGCCGTCAATTTCAAAAGAAAAACTTTCACAAATCGAACCATTTTTCGGACTTGTTGAAAAGCTTGGACAATTCCTTATCCAACTAACAGATGAAACAGTGAAGGGGTTAAATATTTCTTATGCTGGCGATGTGGCAAATTTCGATGTGCGCCCATTAACAGCGAATGCCATTAAAGGACTACTATCAACAAATCACGGTACACATGTGAATAATGTCAATGCTCGTTATCTTGCTGAGCGTATTGGCATGAATATTAATGAGCATAAAACAACAACAGCAAAAGGCTTTACAAATTTAATTACAGTTGAAATTAAAACAGCACATGAAACACACACTGTAGCAGGTACTTTACTAAATGGTTTAGGTGCACGTATTGTCAAAGTTGAAGGCTTTGTAGTTGACGTCATTCCAACAGGCAATCTGCTGTATATTAAAAACACAGATAAACCTGGTGCAATTGGTCGTGTAGCAACAAAGTTAGCTGAAAAGGACATTAATATCGCAACAATGCAAGTAGGCCGCGATATGGTTGGTGGCTCAGCAGTAATGATGCTAGCAATCGACAATGTTGTAACCACAGAAGACCTACATTACGTAGCACAGCTTGAAAATATCGATGAAGTGAAAGCAATCACACTATAAAAATTGTCCGAAAAGCAGGCTAACACACTGCTTTTCGGACAACGAATATACTTGTTTGTTGAAGTATGCCCTATTTAGAAAAGTTGAAAACAGCGGATTCAATACCTTTGCATTTACTTTTAAACTGAATAAGTAAAACTAGTTTTTTTGCTATTCAAGGAGGGTTAGACAGTCCAGACTTTGTTTTTAGCTTGACTGAGCATTTTTCTATGTTCGTTAAGCGAATTCCGCTGTTTGTTGGGCGATTTTCCATATTCGTTGAGCGAATTCCGCTGTTTGTTGGGCGATTTTCCATGTTCGTTGAGCGAATTCCGCTGTTCGTTGAGCGATTTTCCAT
>NZ_PYWN01000057.1 GCF_003049505.1 Metasolibacillus meyeri | reverse complement strand
ATTGTGCAAGCACAATTCAAAATCCCGACGCAATTACGCCTCGGCGTAATTGATTGAATATCAATGTCGATAAAGTGAAACAAATCTGAAAGTCCCTTTAGTATCTAATCGCACAATGAGAAGTTAGCGAAAAATGGTCGTTATTAACAGCAAAAAGGAAATACTAAGAGAATAGTGAAACATTTGATTAAATCAGTTGCGGTTTAATCGCAACTGTAGTCTTTTTTATTAAACTGACTACAAAATAGGACCAAGTTCGTAAGGGAACCCTTTTTTTAATTTATCAAATGAACTGTAGAATGTGAGTTAAGTAAGTGTATCTAAAAGCTTTCTCTTAGTTGAAAGGGAGTTACCAATTGAATATTTCAAATGTATATAAATATATTAATACACAAACAACTACTTGAATTCCGATACTCCATATTACAAGAGAAGGGCGATAGCTACTAATTAGTAAACTACATAACCATAGAACTGTAGCAGTTAGCACTGGGGACAATAATAAGAATGGATCTGCTGCCCCGAAGATTACAAAACCAATTAATGTTAAAAAAGTGTATCCCAACACAACTATTCCACTAATAGTATTACAAATAACGAGTAACACCCTTTTTTTGATTTGAAGTGAACTGAAATGCTTCTTTATTGGCTGATAAATTGCTCCAATTACTATGTTTATTATAATAGCTATTATGAATAGGAAAGCTAAAATACGCAAAACCCAAGACATTATTTGCGTTTCCACTATATCCATCAATAGTATTCCGTAAAACCATGAAAGGATATATATAAAACAGAAACCAATAAAAAGCATTCTATACCTTGCTATTAATAATTGTCTTTTTGTTAAAGTAATCGTTATGCTAGACATAATTCCTAGAGTAATTAACCAAAGATAAGGAATATTCATATCTCGTATGAATACCAATAATGTGAGAAGTAAGGAAAATATAGTGGAAACTCCTACTAACCAGTACATAGCAATAGTTCGTTGTGGAAATAGGGATTTTGCTAATGCTTTTCCAACCAAATCTACATTCCCAAAATCACGAAGAGTTTTTTCTACAGCTTCTGTCGCAGTATATCCTTTCTCAATATAGGTTTCTTTTCTTTCATTTAAATAGGACGTCAATTCCGATTTTAAGCCAAGATATTCTACTTTCTTTACTTCTACTCGCTGCAATACCAAATCGATGTAATTTTCGATACTCGACATATTATGTCTCCTCCAATGCAGATTCGATTAATTGATTGATTTTTCTCCAACCTTCTAATTTGTTATTAAATACAGCTCGCCCTGAATCAGTTATTTTATAATATTTCCTCCTTCCACCAAAATGTTCTTCCCCCCAATAAGATTCAATATACTTACTTTTTTCCAGGCGTTTTAATAAAGAATAAAGTGTCCCTTCACTTATTCTAAAGTGTTTTTCACTTGCGTCATATACCTCTTTAATAATTCCACCACCATAGTTATCCTCTTTAATGATTCGAGAAAGAATTATTAATTCTAAGCTTCCTCGTAACTGCTCTTTATCCATGCATTTTCACAGCCTTAATTATTATTAGTTAAGTACATAATATAACGATGTACATAATATAGTCAAGTGAAATGATTTAGAAAATTTACGAAATTAAAAATAGCTTGTACCGCATTTTTGTTTTCTTCATAATGGAGTTCTTTAGATTAAGTAATTGTTGTAGGATTGGTGTTTAGATGTAAATAAAAAGGGAGGTATAGTTGTAATATTTCACCTAATGAGGGTGGCGAATTTTGAAGAATAAGGCTAAATATTATAAAGAAAAAAAGGTAACCTTCGATGTGATTTGCAATCGAAAGTCACCTTATGTGATTATTAAATGATTTTCTAAATTAACAGGTACATGTTCAGCAATCTCACATTATACAGTAATGTAGAATTTAATTATGAATTATTTACATTTCTGTGCGTTGGCGTAAAAAGTTGTACGAATTAAAGCTGCAGCGTTTGTTCCGTGAGACTTAATACAATCTAGTAAAATCTTATCGCAGCAAGGATCCCAGGAACCAAAATTATCCCAACATCTATCGTGTGCTACGCAACAAGAATCAGTTGCATTTATAGGGGCACCGCCACCAAATGTTTTATTGTACCCACAACCAGGTCCACAATGTTGATATCCAGGTATACAAAAAGGTAGATCTTGAACATCAATATCATCTAAATCCTGTTCCTCCTCATCTGGGTATGTTAGGGCATCTAGTTCTGAATTATTTTGAGTAAGGTTAATTTCATCCTTATCAAATCCAAAACCATATAAAATCTTGGTTGGACTCTTTTCGAGTACACTCCCGTAATAATGGTTGTCAGAATTCGGAATCTCATTGTATAAAATACTAATACTTTGTTCCTTATTTGCAAGGATGATAAGAGTGCCAGGCACTGTTTGAACTTCATCAGCTTCTATTGCAATAATTGCATCAAAACTGCAAGCTTTGTAAGGAGTTAGATCCTCTAAATTGAATTTTTTTACGGTTCTCATAGCGCTAATAAGAATTTGGAACTTCTCTTCTTGGTAAAGTGTATTTAGCCTCTTTTCTAATTCCTCTCCTTGAATGTCTTTTTTGTTAGATAATGAAATACCCATAAAATTTTACCTCCTAAAATAATTTTTGTAGAACGTTTTTTATTTCACGTTCATTTAATAAAGTGAAATAGGTATTCAAAATATCAATCATAGTGTGTTTGTAAATAAATACCTAACAATATAATGAAAAATAGTTAAGTTAAAAACCTTAATTGATTAGAGTAATCATTGATGCAGATTATATTTCTAATTAGTGGAGTGTTACAGAGTTTAAGTAAAAATATCGTCATTTTTTATTAGGAGTATTACTAATAACTAAGTTTTACTAAATCTATTTAAAGTAAGTTGAAAGTGCTTCATTTTCTATAAAGCCCATTATTCTTTGTATCTAAATAATATATAAAAGAAGAGAGGTTCTCCTTTTAATTAAACAAAATTTGAACGTATCTGTATTATTTCGTACAATAAGAACCCGTATTTAATCAGCTACTTATTGCTGTGAGTGCCTATGTTTTACATAAAAATATATACGTATAAGGTCACAAAAAACAATGTCAAAACCGTATCATTCCCAGGTTTCATATACCTGTTTCTTTGAGATACATTATTACTATGATGAAGGATTGGGTGCGAAAAATACTTAAATTAAATTGTTAGATTAATCTAATCAATTAATGACCTTAGGGCTAATAAATAAGTATGTGTGTGATTTACTTTTGTCACTTTTCTTCACTTTATTAATTAGAAGGTCAGTAACAAAAAATTATTAAGGAATTTTATATTATTGATTTTCTTCACTTTAATTGTATAAAAACAACTTAGAATTTTAATAGTGTACCTACTTAATTATGCGCTTTGCAGGTGTTGTCCGCAGGTAAAGCCGTATAAAATAATTACCTTAAGGCAGTATGATGGATGCACAGGTTTGTAATTCAAGAATCAAAGTAATTTGTGTATTGATAAAAGGGTTCACAGTTAATATTTTCTGTTTTTGATATACAATACTAGTGGAATTTCTAAATAGGAAGGAGGATAAACTATGGCTAAAGAACAACATGTTAATACGCAATATGTACCAGGATGTGGTCCTGAAAAAGATCGTTTGTGTTGTAGGAATAGCGAGCAATGTTATAAAGAGTCAATGTATGTTAATGGGAAAATTTTGTATACTGGAATTTGTTGTCGTGATTGGTGATATTTATAGTATTAGATGAATAATTGTCATACTGAACTAAGGCATGAGACATAAAAACACCTTTTATTGAATAACGGGTATTTTAACCTGAAATATTCAAGGTAAAGGTGTTTTTTTATGGGAATAAGAGTCGACTATCTTATCGAAATTAATGTCATTGAAATAGCAAGTATATAAACTAAAAATATAATTGGTATACTATGTTTTGGAAATCGGCCCAAAGTGCTGTAGAAGTCTGTTGGTAAATAGCTGCCTTTATTATAGGGAGAAGTAAACGTGATTTGGATTAGGAATTGTATTTATAGTTTTAAAGAAATTTATATTACGATTTCATTTTTTTATTTAACTTCACTTCTATACTTATAATGGTAGCATAGCCAAGAGGTCAAGGCCAAGGTCTGCAAAGCCTTTATCCCCGGTTCAAGTCCGGGTGTTACCTTACTATAGTTATATTTGAGGTGAAAAGAATGGATAACGTTGAGGGGAAATTCGAAAGATATAATCAAATTAAAACAGATCTCCTAAAAATGTCTAAATGCCTTGAGCATTGCGATGAGTCTCTAAAAGAACTATATCAAAATATTTGCATTGAATATTCGGTGGAGCTAAAAAAAATAAAAAAATCGCTAGAATTAATATATGATATTAAGGTTTGTCAATGCTGCTCCAAAAAATAAGCATGAGAATCGTATGTCATTTTTCCACAATACAAATGCTAATTTAACTTCTTTCAGCAATATTTTTGTATTGAAAGCGAAGCGACAGATACAGAAGTCTCCGATCTCTATAGGTGGCGAGATGAATGCTTTATTTACTTTTGGTGGCAGCCCTCTTCTTATCACTAAAAATGCATACAAAAAATCGTCCTATCTTGTAAAATGAAAGTGACCAAACCATCATTTCAGAAAGGACGATTTTTTATGTGCAATCCTAAGATTACTAACGAAAATTATAACACTGAACAAACTTCACTTCCACTCAGAGCTCAACAAGGAACTTCCATTTCTACAAAAGGGAGCGCGCCGACCTTTATCCCGTACAACAACCAACAAGGGATGTCTCTTTTCGATATTCAAGACTTGATTCCATCTGAACATGTATCACGTGTGATTGATGAAATGATTGAACGCATAGGTGACCAGATCTTTTTTCCACTATAAGGGAGGGGGCGCAGTTCTTTCTATTCAAAAATGATGACGAAGGTGCTTCTCTATGGGTATTCACAAAAAGTGTATTCTACTCGTGGAATTGAAAAATTATTGCATGAAAATCCACCCGCAATGTGGCTATCGGCAGGATAGAAGCCGGACCACCGTACGATTAACCGATTTCGTTTACATCAATTAAAAGACATGATGAATTCGCTTTTTGAACAAATGATTCAGCTACTTATCGAGCAAAACTATATCACGATGGAAAATTATTTTTTGGATGGTACTAAGATAGAAGCCGATGCCAATAAATATTTTTTTGTATCTTGAATTTACAATATAAGTGCAACACCAAAAGAGCCTCACAGATGCAAATCTAGTAAAATAGTGTTTACGACGACAACTATTGAAAGGATTGAAAACTATGAGTCTCTATAAACATCTTACCATAGACAAAATAGAGACAGAAGAGGATGTTGCTGTGCGTAAAGATCTCCGTTCGCAGCGTAGTAATCTGAAAAAAACATTAAAATTAATTCGTGAAAACTTCTTACCACGCCTGGCTAAATACAAAGAACAACACAAAATCTATAGTGACCGTAATAGTTTTTCCAAAACAGACCATGACGCTACATTTATGCGTATGAAAGATGATCACATGAAAAATGGTCAACTCAAAGCAGCGTATAATGTACAAATGGCCACAGAAATCAATTCATTTCATTTTATTTTACTTTATTCGATACATCAACGTCCGACCGATCCGCGCTGTTTTATTCCCCATTTAGAGAAATTAGTAGCGCCTTGTTTACCCATGCTGAAAACAGTGATAGCAGATGCCGGATATGGGAGCGAAGAAAATTATCTCTATGCGATTGGTGATGAAAAAGAACCACGATTCGGCTTCCTTATGGCATGTATATAAAGGAAAAGTCACGAAGCTATAAGAAGAACCTAAAACATGCAAAAAAAATTGGGATTATAATGAACAAGACGATTATTTTATTTGTCCAAACAGGCGAAAAGTAATATTTAAAAAATACATAAAGAAAAAGAATGCCACGGGTTACGAACAAAATTTGAAAGTTTATGAATGTGAAGATTGTTTAGATTGTCCATTGAAAGCACAGTGTATAAAAGCCAAAGGCAATCGCCAAGTACAATGGAACCCTATTTTTGAAGAAATGAAGGCAAAGGTAAAAGCAGCTCTTGAATGTGAAGAGAAATCACGTATCTATGCGCAACGTAAGATTGATGTAGAAAGTGTGTTCGGTCATATCAAGGGCAACCGGTCGTTCCGCAGATTTTTATTGCGAGGCCTTGATAAGGTTCACACAGAGTTTGGGATTGTGGCATTAGCCCACAATCTCTTGAAAGTAGTGGGCATCCGCCAACTACTTTCAAAAGGAATAGAGAAAAACACAAAATCAGGTGTAGAAAAACGATTTATTTTTCTACACCTGATTTATTTTAGAGGCTTATTAGATAGCCCCATCATGATAATATGAGAAAATGGAAAGAGTTATTTAGACAATATTAAACGAGGGGTTACTATGGAAATTAAAATTATTCCACCACAAGACGTAAAAGAAATCTCTATTTATCTTGAAAAAATGAACACAAAAAGTAGCAGCCACATTGGATTTTGTGGAGAGCAAAATGAAGAAATATACGATTCTTTAATGAATGATTTTTCTGATTTAGAATTGGAAGATTCTTTTTTAGTTGTATATGATCAATCTAATATAGTTGGTGCGATTGGATTGGATATTGATTTGGACGGGGAGTACGCTGATATATGGGGGCCATTTGTCACGGATGACAATATAGATGTTGCGCAAGCATTATGGAACAAAGCTCTTCTTAAAATACCGCAAGAGGTAAAGTCTTGTTCCTTTTTTATAAATAAAGATAACTTATTTGTAAAAGAATTTGTTATGCAAAATAACGCTCAATACTCAGGCACAGATTTGGTTCTTCATATAACAAGAAGTATATTTACTAAAGAAGCCATTACTACTTCAGAAAAAATAGACAAAGAATACTATGATTCATTTATCAGTTTACATGATGAAGTCTTTCCAAAAACATATTTCAATTCCTATTCTATATTAAATAGGTTGAATAGCAGAAATGATCTACTAATTATAAAAGGAAATGAATCTAAAATTAAAGGTTATGTGTATATAGAAGCAAAGCCAGAGCATAAAGAAGGAAATATTGAGTACATTGCTGTATCTACCGAATTTAGAGGTCAAGGGGTTGGGAAAATGCTCATAATAGGTGCTTTGAAGAAGCTTTTCTCATATCCTAGTATTGATGAAATAACTATATGCGTGTCATGTGAGAATGAAGCGGCAATAAATTTATACAAATCTGTTGGGTTTAAAGAAAAGTATGTTTTGGATAGTTATGATTTAACGGTAAACAATTAAGTGAGATTCAAATAGGTTCTGATGTTAGTCTAAATTATGAACATTTTATTTTAGGGGGTTTTTTAGTGACCTTATATAGATTTTTTTCCTCAAAATCAAGTTTACCTGAATGGGGTGAGAGCGGGTTTAAAGAAATTGCAAGAGAACAATTTAATCCACTGGGTATAGAATTTTACTTTACCTTACCTGAAACCCCGGATAAAGTTGTTTATGTGGAAGATGTGTCGAGGCTCGAACAATTTCAAGTTGTTAAATGTAATCAGCTTCCTGAAGATACAGGAGAACAAATTCAAAAGCCATACATATATGAATTACGAGGTAGAATAAGCGAAGAATATTTGACGAATCTTGTGCAATTTGTGAAGGAGCATGTAAAGGAAGAGGACAAAGTAGAGCTATGGTCAATATGGCATGGCGAGCGTGTGAATTCTAACCAAATGAAGCGATTGGTGCCACAAACAGTGACGATAGCAGATTTGGATTTTTTACATCAATGTCAAAACAGCTGTATCAAGTTTTTTCCGAAAAATAAATGAATGTGAAAAACTGTCCAGAGAGCAATTCCTTTCTGGACAGTTTCTATGTTTTTAGAGTTTAATAAGAGTATATGTGAAGGGGTGTACACGATGGAAAATTTACAATGCGTAACATTATTTATGACAAAAGACGCGTTTTTTTATAGCTATAAGGAACAAACGATTTTAGAGAAAAAGCATGCATTTTTAGAGAGTGGTCGTGGTGGTCGTTATTCAGTTGCAGCATGGAACCCATTTGCGACAGTGTATGCACAAAATGATGGTCTGCAAATTGAAGAGCAAGAGGAATCACGCTTTCAACAAGGAGAGCCATTAGCATTATTAGAGCAATATTTACAAGCATATGAGCTGAAAAAAGAGGACGAGCTACCTGACTTCCAAGGTGGAGCAATCGGCTTCGTATCATACGATTATGCACGTCAAATAGAAAATTTACCGGCGCTTGCAACAGATGATTTACAAGTACCAGATATTTATTTCTATGTTTTTGAATATTGGGCTGTGTTTGATGCGGAAACAAACCGTGTGACATTAATGAAGCGTCCTGAAAGCACGATTGATTTGCAGGAGTGGGCACTTAAATGGCAGGAGTCTGCTGAGCAGGGGCTAGGCAAGCGTTTGTTCCATGCAGAGAAAGCGGCTGAGGTAACGAATGATGAAAGTGAGTTATCGGTTTCATTTTTAGGCGAGGAATTTGAACAAGCTGTACACAAAGTACAGGAGTATATTGCACAAGGTGATGTATTCCAAGTGAATTTATCTGTGCGTCAGGCAAAGCCGTTACATGCAGCACCAATCGTCATGTATGAGGCGGTACGTTCGTTTAACCCTTCTCCGTATATGGCTTTTATTGCAGCGCCGGAGTTTTCCATTGTAAGTGGTTCGCCAGAGTTGTTAGTGAAACGTAAAGGCTCAGCATTATCAACGCGTCCAATTGCAGGAACGCGTCCGCGTGGTCAATCTGAGGAAGAGGATATTCATTTAGCAAATGAGCTAATCGACAATGAAAAAGAGCGAGCAGAGCATGTGATGCTCGTGGATTTAGAGCGCAATGATTTAGGCAAAGTAAGCCGTTATGGCTCTGTAGAAGTAGATGAATTTATGGTCATCGAGCGCTATTCTCATGTCATGCATATTGTATCGAATGTGCGTGGTGAAATCGCGGATGGCAAGACGAATGCAGACGTTATTCGTGCGATGTTCCCAGGTGGCACAATTACAGGTGCACCAAAAATTCGCACGATGGAAATTATTGAGGAGCTAGAGCCTGTGCGTCGGGGGTTATATACAGGTTCAATAGGCTGGTTAGGCTTTAATGGAGATATGGAACTTAATATTGTTATTCGCACAGCTTATATTAAGGATGAAACAGCGTATATTCAAGCGGGTGCAGGTATTGTTATTGATTCTATTCCTGCCAATGAATACATTGAATCGCTGAACAAGGCGAAGGCAATGTGGCAAGCAAAAGGTATGGCTGAAGGGGTGTTAACATGATTTTAATGGTTGATAATTATGATTCATTTATTTATAACTTGGTGCAATATTTAGGCGAGCTTGGCGAGGAGCTAAAGGTTGTACGCAATGATGTGATTACAATTGCCGAAATTGAAGAGCTTGCACCAAAAGTAATCGTTATTTCTCCAGGCCCATGTACGCCAAATGAAGCTGGAGAAAGCTTGAACATTATTCAGCATTTTGCTGGGAAAATCCCGATTTTAGGTGTTTGCTTAGGACATCAAGCAATTGCCCAAGCTTTTGGTGGTAATGTCATTCGAGCAGAGCGTCTAATGCATGGCAAAACGTCACCTGTCTATCATAGTGAAATCGGCTTACACCGCAAAAATACCAATCCATTTGCAGCGACGCGTTATCATTCATTAATTGTAGAAAAGCATTCGTTACCAGATTGTCTAGAGGTTACATCGTGGACAGAGGAAGGCGAAATTATGGGCTTACGTCACAAGGAGTTTGCGATTGAAGGTGTGCAGTATCACCCAGAGTCAATCATGACAGAGGATGGTAGGCAGTTATTAAAAGAGTTTTTAGAACTGTATTGCAAGGGGTGATACAATGATTTGTTGGATGAATGGGCAATATATAGATGCAGAGGAGCTTATGGTATCGCCATTTGATCATGGCTTTTTGTATGGCTTAGGTTTTTTTGAAACGATGCGTACATATAAAGGGGAGCCTGTGTTTTTGCAGGACCATTTTCAACGTTTGACAGAATCGCTGAATACTTATCGCATTTATATGCCATATACGCTGAATGACGTAGTAGAAATAATGCAGCGCTTAAATGAGTTAAATGGTGGTGGCGATGGGTATTTCCGTATTAACGTATCTGCTGGTGTGCATGATTTAGGTCTTGCTACTGACGAGTACCCAAAGCCAAATGTCATTATTTTTCGCAAGCCACTTGCATTGCTTGAGCGCGGAACGGAAAAGCAGGCTGTTTTGCTGCAAACTGTACGTAACAAGCCCGAAACAGATATTCGCTCAAAAAGTCATCATTATGGCAACAATGTGCTAGCACGCATGGAGTTGCCTAATTTAGCAAGCTATGAAGGCTTTTTCTTAACAGAAGAAGGTTATATTGCGGAAGGCATTACTTCAAATATTTTTTGGACAAAGCATAATGTGTTATATACGCCGTCTTTAAATACAGGGATACTACCGGGTATTACCCGCCAAATTGTGATGGTGATTGCGAGGGCACTTGGCTATGAAGTGCGTGAAGGCTTATATGATCAGCAAGATATAAACGAGGCACATGAATGCTTTATTACCAACTCCATACAAGAGCTTGTGCCAATTTCATCGCTTGGTCACAAATCCTTTGCGGGGGTAGATGGGGCTGTATATCAGCGCCTGCACCAAGCATATATAGCTGAGGTTCGGCAAGTTGTAGGAGGAAAATCATGTTAGAACATTATCAGACACCACTCGTTTTAAATGGGATTGAATTAGATTTTCATAAGGAAACGGTCATTATGGGGATTTTAAATGTCACGCCCGACTCATTTTCGGATGGGGGCAAGTTTAACTCTGTTGCATCGGCTATCGCACAAGCAAAGCGCATGGTTGCGGATGGAGCGAAAATTATTGATGTCGGTGGAGAGTCAACAAGACCAGGGCATACACCAATTTCCGAAGAAGAAGAAATTGAGCGCATTGTGCCAATTATTCGCGCATTAGTCGAGGAAGTACCTGCGATATTTTCAGTCGATACGTATAAAGCAAATGTAGCACGTGCCGCAATCGAAGCAGGTGCACATATGATTAACGATATTTGGGGAGCAAAAAAAGAGCCTGAAATCGCACAAGTCGCAGCTGAATGCAATGTACCCATCATTTTAATGCATAATCGTCAAAAGGAAAGCTACGTTGATTATTGGGGAGAGTTCCAACAAGACTTAAAGGACAGCATTCAAATTGCGACAGAAGCAGGTGTACCACAGCATCATATTATGTTAGATCCGGGCATTGGTTTTGTGAAAAATCTACAGCAAAGTATTGAAACAATGCAACGCTTAGATGAGCTTGTGGCATTTGGCTATCCAGTTTTATTAGCGACATCTCGCAAGCGCATGATTGGGGCAATTCTTGATTTGCCTGTCGATGAGCGTATAGAAGGAACGGCGGCTACTTGTGCATTTGGCGTGCAAAAAGGCTGCCATATGATGCGTGTGCACGATGTAAAAGAAGTGGCTCGCACAGTAAAAGTAATCGATGCATTGGTTGGCAAGTTTGAAGTGAAAGGTGAGCTATAATGGATTATATACATTTACGTGATATGCAATTTTTCGGCTATCATGGCGTTTTGAAAGAGGAAAATATCCTTGGTCAACGTTTCCGTGCTTCAGTATCATTAGCTGTTGATATTCAAAAAGCGGGACAAACCGACGATTTAGATGATACGGTGAGCTATGTTGGTGTTTATGATATTTGCCGGGAAATACTTGAGGGCAAGCCATTCAAATTGATTGAGGCAGTTGCTGAAACGATAGCGACAACCGTTTTACAGCGCTACGAAGGACAAATTTTCGGTTGCCGTGTGGAAATTATCAAGCCAGACCCACCGATTCCTGGGCATTATAAAGAAGTGGCTGTTGAAATTGTGCGAGGTAAATTTTATGAATGATGTATTTTTATCAATCGGCACAAATATCGGTGAACGTGAGGGGAATTTAAAGCAGGCTGTGCAATTATTACGAGAGCAAGTGGAAGTCGTCAAAGTGTCGGCTGTTTATGAAACGGCACCAGTCGGCTATATCGACCAGCCATCCTTTTTTAATATCGCTGTACATGTTCAAACTGAACGAACAGCTGAGGAAGCGCTCGCTGTTTGCCAGTCGATTGAAAATGAGCTTGGGCGTGTGCGCGATATTCGTTGGGGCCCCCGTATTATCGATCTTGATATTTTACTTTTCAACCAAGAAAGTATTGGAACAGATAGCCTGATTGTGCCGCATCCACGTATGTATGAGCGAGCTTTTGTATTAGTGCCTTTAGTCGAAATTAGCGAAAGTTTTGAAAGTGGGCAAATAACACAAGCTCGTGATACACTAGCTAAGTTGGACTTACGACAAGAAGGTATTACTCTGTGGAAAAAAGCACAGGATTTTGATAGATAAGGCTAGTGGCATTTTCATGCTACTACCGCGGGAGCAATGTTTATTTTAGTGAATATTGAATACAAAAGCAAAATTTGACTGAAAAGGCATTCCTTTTTAGTCAACTTCTTCGTTACAAACAAAAGGAGGACATCAAGAGTGAATAGTGCACAGCAAAAGCCATTTCAAATTGCAGACATCGTCATGGATAATCGCGTTGTATTAGCCCCGATGGCTGGAATTTGCAACTCGGCTTTCCGTTTGACGGTGAAAGAGTTTGGTGCAGGTTTAGTTTATGCAGAAATGATTAGTGATAAAGGAATCGTTCAGCGCAACGCCAAAACATTAGGTATGCTTTATATTGATGAGCGTGAAAATCCATTATCACTACAAATTTTTGGTGGTGACAAAGAAACGTTAGTCGAAGCAGCGAAATATGTAGAGGAAAATACATCTGCTGATATTATCGATATTAATATGGGTTGCCCAGTTAATAAAATTATTAAATGTGAAGCTGGAGCACGTTTGCTTTTAGACCCAAATAAAGTATATGAAATGGTCGCAGCAGTAGTGGATGCGGTGAAAAAGCCTGTATCGGTAAAAATGCGTATCGGCTGGGACGAACAGCACATACTGGCAGTTGAAAATGCGCAAGCAATAGAGCGAGCAGGTGCAGCGGCAGTAGCTGTCCACGGTCGTACCCGCGTACAAATGTATGAAGGCAAGGCGAACTGGGACATTATTCGCGATGTAAAGCAAAATGTCGGTATTCCTGTACTAGGAAATGGTGATGTCGAAACACCGCAAGATGCAAAGCGCATGCTTGAAACAACGGGTGTGGATGCTGTAATGATTGGGCGCGCGGCATTAGGTAACCCATGGATGATTTATCGCACCGTGCAATATTTAGCAACAGGCGAGCTAAAAGACGAGCCATCTATACGCGAAAAAATAGATGTATGCTTATTGCACTTCGAACGTCTAATGCAACTAAAAGGTGAGAAAATCGCAGTACGTGAAATGCGTAGCCATGCCTCATGGTATTTAAAAGGCATTCGTGGCAACGGTAAAATTCGCAACGCAATCAATCAAACTGAAACAAAGGAAGAGTTGTATATGTTATTGAATGATTTCGTTGCAGAATACGAAGAACAAGACGCGCTATTGCAAGAAATTGTATAAATGATAGGAAGCTACTGAGATTATACTCTCGGTAGCTTTTTAACGCTTAAAATTAGGTAAACTTGCTGATAGAACAGCTAAGATTACTGATAGAACCTTGAAAGTTGCTGATAGCGATTAGAAGTGATCAAATAAACCTCAAAAGCGCTCAAATAACCTCAAAAAGTGATCAAATAGCTCCCAAAAACGCTCAAATACTTCAAAAATGCTAAATCGCCAATTTCGACAATAAAATGGCACAGTCGATATTTTTGCTTGGAAAAGACTAAAAAAGATGATTCCCCCCTCGAAATTGTGTACAATAATAAAATATGAACAAAGCAGACCAATCAACTATAGGAGTGAATAACGTGTCAAATATAGAAGAATTAAACGACCAACTTTTGGTGAGACGCCAAAAGATGACAGATATTCGTGAAGGCGGCCTTGACCCGTTCGGTAGCCGTTTTGAGCGCACACATTTATCGAACGAAGTAGTAGCAGAGTTTGATGCTTTCGATAAAGAACAGCTAGAGGCAGAGCCCAAAAGTGTAACAATCGCAGGACGTATTATGACGAAGCGCGGCAAAGGGAAAGCGGGCTTCGCACATATTCAAGACTTAAGTGGCCAAATTCAAATTTATGTACGTAAAGATGCAGTTGGTGACGAAGCATACGAATTGTTCAACAAAGCTGATCTTGGCGATATCGTGGGTGTTACAGGTAATGTGTTCCGTACACAAGTAGGTGAGCTTTCTGTTAAAGCAACAGAATTTACATTTTTAACGAAGGCATTACGCCCAATGCCAGAAAAATTCCACGGCTTACAAGATGTTGAGCAACGCTACCGCCAACGCTATTTAGATTTAATGACGAATGCAGAGAGCAAGGAAACATTTATCGCGCGCTCTAAAATCATTCGTGCAATCCGTAACTACTTAGATAACCACGGCTATTTAGAAGTGGAAACACCAATGCTACATACGATTGCAGGTGGTGCAGCGGCTCGTCCGTTTATTACACACCACAATGCGCTTGATATGGAGCTATATATGCGTATTGCAATTGAGCTACATTTAAAACGTTTAATTGTTGGTGGTTTAGAAAAGGTATATGAAATTGGACGTGTATTCCGTAATGAAGGAATTTCAACACGTCATAACCCAGAGTTCACGATGATTGAATTGTATGAAGCATACGCAGATTACAATGATATTATGAACTTAACGGAAAGCCTAATTGCTCACGTGGCACAAGAGGTCTTGGGCACGACGACAGTTCAATACGGCGAAGATACAATCGACTTAGCTGTAGGCTGGAAACGCATGCACATGGTAGATGCAGTCAAAGAGGCGACAGGTGTAGATTTCTGGCAACCGATGACAGTTGAACAAGCTCGTGCATACGCAGCAGAGCATGGTGTGGAAATTAAAGACACGCATGAGGTGGGGCATATTATTAATGAATTCTTCGAGCAAAAAGTAGAGGAAACATTAGTACAACCAACATTCATTACAGGTCACCCAGTGGAAATTTCGCCATTAGCGAAGAAAAACCCACAGGACGAGCGTTTTACAGACCGATTCGAATTATTCATCGTACGTCGTGAGCATGCGAACGCCTTTACAGAGCTAAACGACCCAATTGACCAACGTGAGCGCTTTGAAGCACAAATGGCTGAAAAAGCAGCAGGTAACGATGAAGCGCATGAAATGGACAATGACTTTATTGAAGCACTAGAATACGGTATGCCGCCAACAGGTGGTCTAGGTATCGGTATTGACCGTTTAGTAATGCTATTAACAAATTCACCATCGATTCGTGATATTTTATTATTCCCGACGATGCGTCATATTACAAAATAAGGATAATGTTGATTGCTGTTATCCAAATATAAAAAAGCGTTGCCTCATTATATTGGCGTACAACTAGAGAGACAGGAGAATCCCCACAGATTCTCCTGTTTTTTGTATTGAAGGAATAAGGTCAAATCATGGAAGTATTTTTGAACATGCTGTGAGCGCCCACCATCTATCTCTTTAGGAATAGAATTTACAAAAAGTAACCTTATTTCTTGTCATATGACAAGAAAATGACGGCAGTCACTATTTTTCAAACCGTGCCTTTTGTTACGCTAAATAAAAGGAGTTGTGTACAAATGAAAAAATTACTTTATATGAGTGCGTTTGTTTTCATGTTAGGAGCTTGTGGAGGGGAAACATTAGAAGAAGTGGATTTTGAAGATTTGACTGAAGAACAGCAGCAAGCGTTAACAGAAGAGCTGATAGCGGAATCAGAACGATTACAGCAAGAAGATGATGCTAAATTCAAGGAAGAGTCGATTCATTTAGATTTTGCAACAGCTAGCACAGGTGAATTACCGATGGAAACAAAAGTTTTCATTACAGGGGAAATCACAACCGTCTTAGAGGAAGTGAATCCAAGTGAGTTCCTCTTTGGCAAGTATCTTGTTACCACAACAGAAGGTACATTTTATATTGAGATGGTAGTAGGCACAGAGATGGCTGAAGGCAATCAAGTAACGCTTTATGGATATTATCTTGGTACAGACTTCTATCCAGGGGATGAGCAGTTTCCAACAATTGGTGGGAAGCTTGTAGAGTTTCACTAAAATGGTGACAGTCAAACTACATCAGGAGGATAAACGATGAAGAAAAGATTACTATTTTCTGCTTTATTAGCACCCGTCGCGATTGTTTTGGTTATACCAATGGAAGCGCCCGCTTCTGCTGCTTCTACTTCTACTACTGTAGCAAAAACGTATAAAGAACTTTTTGCACAAACATTAAAAAATATGCAAAACTACAACACGAGTTTCCGCATTGTTTATAAAGGGAATTTGGAGAAAGTTGATCTCGATAAAATGATGGATGAAGTATTTTTAAAAGATACCTATGTATATGCTACGAACGAGAATTGGGCTTGGACATGGAGAGGCGAAAAAAATCATTATACCATTGACTTTACAGCGAACTATACAACGGATAAGAAGAAAGAGAAGATGGTGGATACCTATGTACAAAAAACAGTTGCTGCGATTATCAAGCCGAAAATGACGGGCGTAGAAAAAGTGAAGGCGATTAATGATCACGTTGTTCTGAATACCGTCTACTCTGAAGAATCAAAGCATACACCACATGCAGCTTACACAATTATTACAGAAGGAAAAGGTGTGTGTCAGGCATATGCAGCGTTAACATACAAACTGTTAAAAGCAGCAGGGATTAGCAATTATTATGTAACTGGTTTTACAGATGAAGAACACGCATGGAACCTTGTGAAAGTAGATGGTAAATGGTATCACTTAGACACTACATGGAATGACCCAGTATTCAATAAGTCAGCACAAGATATGTCTGATTATATACGTTATCAGTATTTTTTAATATCCGATGCCCAAATCAAGCAAGACCATCGAATGGATTACCCGAAAAAGTTTCCGGCTGCGACAAGTGAGCGCTTTGTGGAGATGCGCTCTATTGAGATGCCTGTAATGGTTGGAAGTGTTTTATACTATGCAAATGAGCGAGATGATACATTGTATAGACTGCATCTCAATGCCTCCACACCAACTGCACGAAAAATCAGTGACATGCGGGTGGGATTTTTAACGTATGCCAATAATGCGCTCTATTTCAGCAACTACTCCAATGGGGGATACTTGTATAAAAGAGATTTAGCAACGGGTCAAGAGATCGAGTTGGCTAGAAATCGTATTAGCGCTATTACAATAAGCAAAGGTGAACTATTGGCTTATTCAGGCAATCAAATTGTTTATCGCGAAAGTGTGCAGAAAAATTAATAGCATCAGTGAAGGCTGTTCGAAAAGGGATGTATCTATCCTCTGTTGAACAGCCTTTAAAATTTCACCTTGTCATATGACAAGAAAATGACAGCAGTCACTATTGGTCTACCGCTCTCTTTGCTACATTGAAAATAAAAGAAATAGTAGTGAGGAAGGGGGAATTTTATATGAAGGGGAACAAGGTAATTTTAATTGTAGTAGGTATCGTTCTGCTCGGAATCGGGTGGTTTGTTATCAAATATAATGGATTTGTACAAAAAGAAGAGGCAATTGAATCCTCGTGGGCACAAATTGATAATCAGCTACAACGCCGTTTTGATTTAATTCCAAATTTAATTGAAGCGACAAAAGGGTATATGGCGCACGAGGAGCAGATTTTTACATACCTTGCAGATGCACGAGCAAAGTATGGGGAAGCGACAACAGTAGAGGAACAAGCTACGGCTAGCGATGAATTGACAAGTGCTTTAGGTCGACTCTTAGTTATTGTAGAAAGCTATCCAGATTTAAAGGCAAACCAGCAGTTTACGCAGTTAATGGATGAGTTAGCAGGCACGGAAAATCGCTTAGCTGTTGCACGCCAAGATTATAACAATGATGTACAAAGCTTCAATAGCAATATTCGTACATTCCCAAGCAGTATGATTGCAGGGATGTTTGGCTTTGAACGAAAACCGTACTTTGAAGTAGATGGTGATGCAAACCAAGTGCCGACTGTAGATTTCGGAGGTGAGTAGGATGAAAAGGTGGTTGTTCTTGTTACTCATACTGTTTGTAACGATACCACTCAATGCCTTCGCATCAATTCCAGATCGTCCAACGACGTCAGGCTTTGTTTTTGATTATCAAAATGTCATTAATGATGAGGTTGAACAAGAGTTAAATAAAGTGGCAGAAATGCTGAACGAACAAAATAAAATGCAATTGTTTATTTTGACAGTTCCTACAATCGGCGATATGTCAAAGGTTGACTATGGCGTACAGGTCATTCGTCAATGGGGAATTGGTCAAAAGGATCTCAACAATGGAATGTTGATTTTTGCGACAACCGATCAAGGCGAAGGGAAGAATATCGTGAGAATTGCGATTGGGCAAGGCTTGGAGGGAGATTATCCTGATGGCAAGACAGGGAGATTGCTTGATGATTATATGATGCCTTATTTAGTAAATGGGGATTATACAACCGCTTTTTCAGAAGTAGTGGACGCTATTCGCATAGAGGAAGACATCGATTATGATGGTTTATCGTTATCCTTTGTGGAGTTTATAAAAAGGGATTTAGCGAATGATTTTTCAGAAGACCCTATTGGTTTTTCATTTGTGCTTCTTACAATTATAGGGTGCATACTTAGCGTTTTCTTACTGATTGTGGAGGGTATTTTAATGCTATTTTTTGGCTATAAACCAAAACGAAGTATCTGGCGTTTTTTTGCAGGTGGTGGTTCGAGTGATGACAGTGGCAGTTATTCGAGTGATAGTTATTCAGGCGGTGGTGGTAGTTCATCAGGCGGTGGCTCTGACCGAAACTTTTAGAGATATAGAATTGGGGTTATTGAAAAATATTTTTTCGATAACGCCAATTTTTTGAAGTAGAATAATAAATAAAAGGAGATAAAGGATGCGAATATTAAAATTTACCTTGTTGCTGCTTGTATTATGTTTGGGCTTAGCAGGTTGTAGTGAGTTATTAGAAGAGACGGAGAATGAAGTAGTCATTGAAACAAATGCAATGGCTGAAGAGGTGCTCCAAAATAGTTGTCTGGCTGGTGAGATTTATATTGCAGAGGAAGATACATGTGTGTTGCCACTAGAATGTGATGACTATGATTCCTGTGTAGCTCGTGGAGATGAGCTTGTTTATTTGTTAGAGGAGGAGTATGGGGCATTGACGGCGGAGGAATCCGTTGCGACGGATTTAGAAGGTACGCATGACCTTTTTGTCTACGAAATAGATAATGGTAAGGAAATGATTTTCACAGATGCTGATGTGACAGATGAGGAAATTGATTATCATGCAGAGCTTTGGTTTGACTTTGCTTGGCTCATTCCAGAATCAGAGCGTGAGGAAATCAACCAATTCATCATCTTTGAGAGTGGCGATACATTAGCTTATGTCAATCAGCACGATGATAGCGGGCAGTATTGGACGCTTGGTATGAATAAAGAAAACATTGAGCTAGCCTCTGAGACGATGATTACCTATATCCATGAATACGCCCATTATTTATCTTTGAAGGATGGCGAGCAAAATATTTGGGTGGAGCTAGATGCTTGTGAGGATGTGTTAATTGAGGATGAAGGGTGCTTTTATGAGGATGCATACTTAACTGATTTTTATCAGCAGTTTTGGAATCCAACAAGTGAGTATGAGGAGGATTATGTGTCTGATTATGCCTCTAGCTCGGTTGTTGAAGACTTTGCAGAGTCCTTCGCGCATTTTGTGTTAACACCACAACCGATAGAACTAGATACATTAGCGGCTGAAAAGATTGCTTTCTTTTATGAGTATGAATATTTTGTTGAGTTACGCGCACAGATTTTAACGCGCGCGGCGACATGGTTAGTGCGTGCAGTTGTGTAAATTTATAGGGGGTGTTTCGATTGAGTTCGAAGTACCTCCTTCTATATTGATTCCCGCTTTCATGCAGCTAAAATTTCTGAATAAAGTAGGTGAGTCCTATATTAAAAGATGAGTATTACATTAAGTATATGAATAACCCGACAGCACAGTTGCTTACACAGGCAGCTTTTTTAGGGCATCAATTCAAATTGCAATTACTTGCTGATATGACAGGTTATCCATTACAGCAGTTACAAGAATCTTTACAGGTGGCAATTAATCATCAATTAATTTATCAGCTATCGAACGAGCAGTATATTTTTCAACAGGAAAATATTCGGCAAGTGTTTGAGCAGCGTGCAGGTGAACAAGAGCGAGAACAGCTTCATTTAAAGGCAGGTAAGATTTTGCTGCATGAAGGTGTGTCTGTAGTTACGGTTGTGCGACATTTTAATCAGGTGCGACAGCATTTTATTGCAGAGGGAAGGCAGCTAGAGATAATTGAACTGAATTTTCAAGCTGCAAAGGAGGAGACGGCTGACGCTGTTTATTATTTGCAGCATGCGATGGACTTGCTATTAGATGAGCATTGGCAACAGCATTACGAGCTCGTTTATGCAATTTATCAATTTCGTGTGGAGTTAGCTTTAACGAATGAGGATTACGATATAGCAAGGAGCTTGTGCCATGACCTTCTTTTACAAGCACGAGCAACTATGGATAAAGCGCAAGTATATCTTTTGCTTATACAGTTAGAGCTTTATCAGGATCAATATGATCAGGTGTTGCAATTAGGGAAAGAGGCACTCGTTTTATTGCAGCTCCCTATTAGATTGGAGATTGGCAGGGTTAAGGAGTATTATTATTGGCTTCGTATAAGTAGACGATTAGGTAAAAAGCCATCAAAGAAGCTCCCCCTCATGCAAGATAAGCGAATGAAGCTAGCTGCGCGCATTTTAGTCTATATGGCGAATGCCTGTTTTGTATCGAATAGAGAGGGATGGTTGTCAGCGGTTGTCATGCTGCTTGATATAACATGGGATTATGGCATAACGGATGAGTCAGCCTATGGATTTGCTAGTTATGCCCTAATTCAAAGTGCGCTCGCTTTTGACAATGAATCGGCGTATGCATATAGCAAGTTTGCAAGTGAGTTAGTGAAGGGCAATTTAGAAATGACGATGCAAATTAATACAATTATTATGCTAAGTCAAGATAGCTGGAGAAGATACGAGCCTAATTTTCTTTTGTCTATAACCGACTACGCAAATCAACATGGGGTTTTATCTAAAAATAAATGGCAAACGAACTATAGTTTTTTGGTGAATTTAGGGTTGATGTTTAATTTTAGTTATCCGCTAAAAGATTTATACGCACATCTGTTGTCGAGAAGCACCGTATTCGGTAAATCTAGGGATACGTTGCCATGGCAATATGCAAAGGCGATGTCTGCATTGCTCACAAGATTAACAGGCTACAGAGCGGCGAATGACCCGTTTATTTCTGATTATCAAGAGGTTAGTGGACATTATGAAGGCTCATATTTATATGAAGTGTCTTTATGGTATGAGTATATTATCGCCTATTTATTTGGTGATTATGAAGGAGCGTATGAAAAGATTGTAGAAAGCATTAAGGTTGCTGAATCACATAATAAGCGCGGATTTTCCAACATGCACAATTATTATTACTATGTACTAATTGTGAAGGAATTGTTTGCGGATGCGGAACCAGCAAGACAAGTGACCTTGAAGCGTGAAACGAAGCGCTATGTAAAAAAGCTACAGTATCTGGCGAAGCATAGCCCTGAGAATTATTTGCATAAATATTTGTTGGCAAAGGCGGAATATCAAAAAATGTTGGGTCAAACGGCTGACAAAGTGGGGGCGATATATGAAGAAGCAGTGAATGCAGCCGCTCGTTATGGCTATGTTCACGATGTCGGCATTATTTCTGAGTGCTTTGCGAAGTACAGCATTCAGCGCGGTAAGCAAATGCAGGCGAAGGTGTATATGAATGAAGCGTATATGGCTTATCGACAATGGGGGGCATTCGCAAAAGTCGAGGCGCTTGAGTCGCAGTACGGTCACTTATTATTGAAAAAAACAACGGATTTAGCGCGTGTGGACTACTTAACGATTGTTTCCTCTGCCCAAACTTTATCTGAGGAAATTGAAATTGAGCAACTGCTTCATAAGTTATTGCGGATTATGTTACAAAATGCGGGTGCGGAATACGGTGCTTTGTTACTTGAGCATGAAGGAAGCTGGTTTGTGGAAGCGCATGGTACGGCAGAGAATTTAATCGTACAGCCTGTGCCGCTACAAGAAGCTGGTGAATTAGTGCCAGTTACAGTCATTGATTACACGATTCGCATGAGACAGGAAGTCGTTTTTCATAATGTGATGAATAGTGGCTTTACCCAAAATACTTATATCCAGCATCGGCATTTAAAGTCTGTTCTGTGCCTTCCAATCACACACCAGAATAAGTTAATATCTATTTTATATATGGAAAATAATTTACTGGAGGGCGTGTTTACGGAGGAAAGACTTGATATGCTGAAGTTGCTTTGTTCACAGTGTGCGATTTCGATTACCAATGCGAGGCTTTATTCAGATATTCAGTATTTAACGAAAAATTTAGAGCAGCAAGTAGAGGAACGCACAGAAAGCTTGCAAAGGTCAATGCAGATGACATCTGAGGCTTTAGCTGAGATGTCTGTGTATGCAGAACGCAACCGAATTGCACAGGAGATTCATGATATTGTTGGGCACACATTAACTTCGACTATTTTACAAATCGAAGCGGGGTGTAGATTGCTGGGAAAAGATAGGGATTCAGCGGTGAAGCGATTGATAGATGCGCAAGACCTTGTGCGTCATAGCTTAAGCGAGATTCGCAATTCTGTGCATATGTTGAAAGAGGATAAATATTACAATGTGAAACAAGCGCTATACGTATTGATTGAAGAAACGGAGCACAATACAGGTGTCAGCATTCATGCTGAAATCCATGCTATGGACCATTTACCTGCAATTATGAAAAAGCTACTTTATCATGCTTTACAGGAAGGGCTGACAAATGGTATTCGTCATGGGCAGAGTAGTGAGTTCCGTTTCATTTTAAAGGATGATGGGGAAGCCGTAATATTTGAATTGTTGGATAATGGTGTTGGAATGGAGAAGTTAGTATTAGGCTTTGGGCTTCGTATGATGAAAGATCGGGTAGAGCAGCTAAAAGGTGTATTTTCTATAAAGATGGAACAGGGGCAAGGCTGTTTATTGCATATTACATTGCCATATAGGGGGGAGATGAATGATTACAATTTTAATCGCGGATGATCAAATGCTGATACGTGAAGGGTTAAAAACCATTATTGATTTAGAAGATGATATGCAAGTGGTTGCGCTAGCAAGCAATGGGGAAGAGGCTATAGCTTTAGCTAAGCTTCATCGACCACAGCTCGTGATGATGGATATTCAGATGCCAATTATGGATGGGCTTCTAGCATTAAAGGCAATAAAGGAACAGCTGCCAAATACATTTATTTTAATTTTATCTACTTTTTTAGATGAAGATTATATCGTGAATGGTTTAGTCAATGGGGCAAGTGGCTATTTATTGAAGGATATGGTGACAGATAAAATGCTGGCCTCCATTCGCGATACAGTACAAGGACAGCTTGTTTTGCCTTCTGTAGTAGCGGTGAAATTAGTTGGCATATTGTCACAAGCTAGTACAATATATAATGAGAAAATGGAGTTAACACAGCGAGAGCTAGAAATAGCAAAATTAATTGTTGTAGGCAAAAGCAATAAAGAAATAGCTGTAGATCTTTACATCGCAGAAGGCACAGTGCGTAATTATGTAAGCAATTTATATAGTAAGCTAGAAGTCATTGACCGTGTACAAGCAATTGTGAAGCTGAAAGGATATTTGTGAAAGTTAAGTGAAGCAGAAATGTTGATTTTTCAATGTTTCTGTTTTTTTCTTTTAAAAAGAACAACTTGATGGTTCACATGATAGAAGAGAATGGAGTATAATTTTCTAGTCTTTAATTTTTAAGTAGAAAAGATTTAGATGAAATATAGCTTTAGTGGGGGTCTATAATGAACTATAGAATCATAAATAAACAAGTATTTGAGCAAGCGCAAGTTCGTTCGGTGTCGGATGTGGTGTTTACTGAGGAAGAGTTAGAGAACGGCATGAAGTTAGCTGTTTCTAAAAAGGATCCAACATTGGCGTTGTTTTTAGTAGACGTTGATGGTCAGAAGAAGTTTGATGTGCGTTGGGATGATTCATCTGAAGTTTTCAATGGCTGGTATTCTGCGTGGGACAATTTTGTATGGTGTTTAAGTGTAGTAGACACAGAAAACAACAAAGAAGCATAATGAAAGAAGCGGGGGTTGAGTAAGAAAAAGTGCTTTGATTCCTGCTGTCTTTTTTTAAGAAAAAGAAGTAATTCATAAAAAATAAAATTTATTTCAAAAAAGTGCTTGCATAATGCATGGTTTATATGTTAAATTATTAGACGTCGCCAAGAGCGATACAGAACGAAATATCTACCTTACTTTTGGGAAAATGATAATTAAAAAGTTTTGAAAAAAGAGTTGACATGAGATGATGTTGATGGTAAGATATAAAAGTTGCTTCTGAGAGATGCGACAAAGAAATGAAGATGAACCTTGAAAACTGAACAAGCAAAACGTTAATGAAAAACGTTTCATTTAAT
>NZ_PYWN01000056.1 GCF_003049505.1 Metasolibacillus meyeri | reverse complement strand
AGATGTGTATAAGAGACAGATTTATTATTTATCTAATCAAGATGATCGAGAAAGGTCTACATTGGGATTGGTTTGTGGTGACCAATTTAGTCTCGTTATAGACGCTGGCAATTCACCACAACATGCGCAGAGTTTTTACACGAAATCGAAAAACTTAACTTACCACCTATTAAATATTTGGTTGTGACACATGCGCATTGGGATCATATTCTTGGTATGAATGAATTTGATGCCATCACAATTGTTAATCGTCAAACAAACGAACTATTAAAAGAGTGGCAAAACTATAAATTTGATGACCAGTCACTGCAAACGTATGTGCATACACATCAGATTAGCGCTAAATGCATGGAGATTATACAGGCTGAAATCCCAAATCGAGATAGTTTTCAATTGGACGCTCCTCAGATCATCTTTGACAATACATTAACGATTGATTTAGGTAATAAAGTTTGCATCATTGAAAAAATCACAAGTACGCATACTAATGACTCCACAATTGTCTATATTCCTGATGAAAAAGTCATTTTTTTAGGGGATGCTGCCTATGGAACAACGACAAATTCTCTCTTCCATTTCAAGCAAGCGTCATTGCTGCCGATGATTGAAGATATTCAAAAATACGATGCAAACATGTTCCTACTTGGTCATGAATCCATCTGTGATACCGTTGAAATGACTATATATTGGGAAGAGTTAACAACAGCAAATCGAGCTGTCACATCCACCTCACTGGAAAATGCGATTGCTTGCTTTAAGGGAGAAAATCAACGAGACCCTAATGATAATGAACTATTTTTCTTAAAAGCATTTGTTAATGACCATATCTTGCAATCACAATAATTAGCCACTTCGATAGGAAGTGCTCGATTACTACACCTTTTTCAAAATAGAAATTCAGCATATCGTAAAATGAAAACAAACAACAATTTATAGCCAGTGAATTACTACTATAAATTGTTGTCCTACAAATGACTAATAGCATACTTACTTATAATTTTCCTTATCAAGTTAAAACCTCCAATCCCTCCCCTAGTCTCGATATGCCATAAGCTTTGTCTCAGCAAACTTTACGATTTGATTGTGAAAAATCAACATAATAATTATATTTATCGCCCTTTAGTTGAATAATTTAAGTCAAAGTATCGACTAAATAAACTGCACCAGTAATTGATTAAACTTCTCACGTTCTTCCCAAAAAAGACCATGACCACTATATTGAAACGCAACAAGCTGGGAGTTTGTTATTTTTTCATTTAACACTTCAGCTTGTGCAAATGGAATAACTTTGTCATGAATACCATGAGTAATTAAAGTTGGGACATTAATTTTTGGAAGGTCTGTGTGCAAATTTTCATCTCTTAATGTCATAATAATGGCGGCAGTCGACCAGCTTGCTGCTTGTAAACCCAGTTGGAAAAACCAATCCGCAAATGTTTTTGTTATATATTGAAAGAAAAAGCTATCTGTTACATCCTGTATCATTTTAGGTCGGTCATTTAAAGTTGCTGTAAGAAAGTTATTAGCAGTTTCTGCGGTAAATCCAGTTGGAGCTGCTGCATCAATCAAAACAAGCTTCGCTACACCAAAGCCGTTATGACGAGACATATATCGAATAGCAATCGCCCCTCCAGTAGAATGACCAACAAGCGTAAAATTATTTATTTGAAGCGCACCAACCACTGCACGAACATCATCCGTAAGCCTGTTAAAAGTATAGCCACTCATTGGTTTATCAGAATTGCCAAAACCCCTCCAATCTATGCCTATACAGCGATAACCCATAGCTGGGAGAACATTAAACTGATATTCAAACTGTTTATGACTTAGCGACCAGCCATGTAAAAATACGATTGTTTTATTTCCTTTTGGATTGATATCTTCTACATATAAATTCACCCTTGGCTCTACTGGAACAAAGTACCCCATAAAGATTCCTCCCAGCTAATGTGATGTCCATAGTAAGATATTCATGTTTATTAATCTAGATGAATATCCATCTATGCTATTTTAATTGACGGCACAATTAGCATATAAAGATACGTTGAATCGCCAAATAAATATTATTGGTGCGAATGTGAAGCAAACATGATTTTCTAGGGGGATTCGCACCAATGACACAAACATTTTTCCATTGAAATGGGAAAACTTTTAGGTTAATATAGCCTTATAGATTTATTTTTTAGTGAAAAACCATGATAAATGCTATTTTTATATTGTTTTTCACAGTCTCTCTCTGCATGGAGAGAGTGGATTGAAATTTGTTTTGTTGCCATCATTGGTAACTTAACATCACGTCTCTCTCTGCATGGAGAGAGTGGATTGAAATCAAAGTAGCATCTACTAGCTTCGAAAAGCCATTACGTCTCTCTCTGTATAGAGTGCATAGATTGAAATCTCTTGCCTTGATTTAAACAAGTAAGTGCGAATGTAAAGCAAACATGATTTTCCTGGAGGATTCGCACCAATAAGGTAGATTATTTTCTGTTTAAATTGGAAATGAGTGAGGTTAATATAACCTTATAGATTTATTTTTTAGTGAAAAACAATGATAAATATTATTTTTATACGTTTTTTCACAGTTTCTCTCTTCATAGAGAGAATGGATTGAAATTGTAGCATAGCGCTATACTGACTAGCCGTTCCCGGTTTCTCTCTTCATAGAGAGAATGGATTGAAATAAATTAAACAGCCTCCCATAAAATGCATGGAAGGCGTTTCTCTCTTCATAGAGAGAATGGATTGAAATGACGTATCTCGCTCCAATGCGTGAAGCCAAAGTGGTTTCTCTCTTCATAGAGAGAATGGATTGAAATATGGGACGTGTTACGAGGTCGCCTCTATTGGGGATTTTTTCTTATTCTATTGAGAAAATGGATTAAAATAATGCTACAGCCTTTACTCCTTCATCTCTCTATAAAATAAAAAATATCCGCTGAACGAAAGATAAAGCTAAGCAGACCTGTACAGTACATATATAACAGAGCCATCTAGCTGGAGAAATCCACGATAGATGGCTCTTTAGTCACGTGCCCATATAATAGCATTGCCTTTACTTATTTAAACAGCTATAAGTATTTGCTAATAGGCTACTTTCTGAAAATAGCGATAAACCTTCTCCAGTTTTTTCTGTTGTCTCCCTTTTTTGCTTTCCATATTGCCAAATTCAAAAAACTTTACCCGCTTGATTCCAACAAAATTAAACAATGCCCTTTTCATCAATATTTTATGTGCATTTTGCAGCCATAACAAAGAATAGCTGGTCGGTGCTTTCATTGTAGAAACGCAGACAACGGATTTGCCCTTCAACAGTCCTTCTGGCAATAAACCTTTGTCCCGATAGGCAAAATTAGCTGCGAAAAGCTGGTCGATATAGCCTAATAACATTGCTGGTGGTCTGCCCCACCAAATCGGGTAAATAAAGATTATTTTATCTGCCCATGTCAACTGCGCTCGATATTTTTCCAGTTGTGGGTCGCGGTACATATCGCGACGACGCTTTTGCTCATGAAAGATTAATCTCGGATCAAATTGTTCCTCGTATAAATCAAGCACTTGAATTTCCTTTATTGCAGGATTTTCTTGACACCCTTTAATAACTTTTTGTAAAAAGGCATAGTTTAAGCTTTGATGATTTGGATATGTATAGATAATTAGCGCATTCATAAATCGCCCTCCATTACTTATCATTTGATAATAAAATAATATACCCGATTTATTTAGTTGTCAAATGATAATTGTTTTTAGATAAGCAATTTGTTATCTTGATAAAGTGAAGCTTCATTCATCGAGTTTTTACAGGCTGTTCATCCCTATTTCACCCTGTGTTTTGAAATGGGCGCCTTACACACAAAAACGGGAAAAATAAGAGGTGAAACCATTTGGACAAACATGGATTATTTCAACAATTTGTCGCTTTTACTGCGACATTACATCAAGTGACACAAGCATTAACGCAAAATGTGAAACTTGACAATATTACAGCGCTTCAATATAAAATTTTAGAGTATGTGAAAATATGTCCGGCTGTGACAGCAACAGAAATTAGCGATTTTCTGCATATTTCTTTGCCCAATATGAGTCGTGAATTACGGAAATTACAGGAACAACGGTTGATTGAGAAAATGAATGATCCAGCAGACCGCCGAAAGCACGTCATTCGGCTGACAGCGGAGGGCGAAAAGATGATGACAGCGGCATTTGCTCATATTGAGGAGCAGTTTTTACAGTTGATTCATGATGCATCTTCAAAAGATGTCGAGGCAATATCAGGGGCTTTAGCACTATTAGAGCAGAAAGTTTTTCACCATAAAAAGTAGAATCACTTTTCTTCACTTTCATTCATAAAATACGATTGAGCTAGTTAATCACGAGGGGGACTTTGTCATGAGTGATTATAATAATCAATCTTCAGATTTAACAGATATTCAAATTGCGAGGCTTGCGTATATGGGGGCTTCAATTGCTGCACTTGGTGATGGTCTAGGCGCGATTGCGGCAGGCTTAGCGCTAAGATCATTAGAGAAAGCCAATAACCAGAGCCCTCCATCGCCAAATTACAATCAATCCAAAGAAACAGACGATTTGCAAAAGCAGATAGACTATATTATCAGCGAGTTAAAACAAGTACGAAAAGTCATGCGATGAATGAACAGCTCTTCAGCCACCCCGCGCTAAAGAGCTGTTTTGCGTTATTCTACTTGCAAATCTCCATCCTTCAACGCCAGCAAAATCGCAAAGCCAATCCAAACTTCCGTAATGTCCATGGCCGTTTGCTTGCCGTTCCAAATCGGTGATTGCCACATCGCAAACCACTCGCTGCCAATGACGATAAAGCCTAAAAACCAAATGGAAAAGCCAACGATAAATGCATAAAAGCCAAATTTTTTAGCCGCATTGAAAACAGTACCAGAAGCTTTGCGATGTTTAAACAGTTGATATGCACCAAAAATAGCAAGAAAACTGAAAAGTGCTTCAGCAACAATCAATAGCCAATAGCCGATTGTGTGCATCACTGGATTTGTAATGGCTCGCCACATTAACGCATTGTCTTCAAATGTCGTATCCATTGACAGCACATGCTTGACGAACTGCTCATTCGAACCATAATCCATTAAATTTCCAATCAATACAAATATCCCAAAGAGCCCTGCTAGCAATAAAACATACATCTTTAACAATCTCAATGCAAAAGAATTCATCACCTTGCCCCCTTCCAAAGTTCTCCTTGCTATTTTATGCTGTATGAACAATCTTTTATGTACGTCCGATACAGGCTGTAAGCTAAGAAAAATCCCACTGATTGAAGGTTCACTTTATACTCGTTTCCTCCTACTATACATTGCCAGATGAAGCTTCGTTGAAACTTTACACAAAATTGTTTTTTCTTGGAAAGGTATATTCTTCTTTCATTTATTGATCCAGCCAAGTTGATAACAAAGGTTCTCATACGGCGTTTTATCAACTGCTTCAACCCGTTTATTTTTCAAGGCTTCTGGTATATCAGCAAATTCGGCAATATATTTTTGATACTTTTCATGGATTGTATGAATTAACTCTTCCTTACTTGCATATGGTTTCACTTTCTTCCCCTCTCTCAGCTATTATACAAACTCAATTTCTACAAGCTTATTTTACATGCTTCATATATAGGCAGCCTTTTTCAACCGACGTCTCGATATAGCCAATGATTTGTTGCAGTGTAAAAACTTGTAGCTTCTGCTGTAATCGTTCTGTGTCGTAGTCCATATCTCCTTTTACATACGGAAGAAATTGCATAACCTCCTGTTGCGTCACTTCCTGCAAGTTCACAATGCTTGGTTGATTATCAAAGGCTTTTTGCCCTAGATGATTTAAATTATAGTAATCTAACAATTTACCATTCAATAATCTAAAATCTTGATGATATAATGCTAAAATATTGGCATCATGCTCCATTCGATTTTTAAGCCAAGGCAAATAAAAGCCTTTCAGCCATAAGTCATCTGCAATTAAATGACTGTAATAGCCTTGTATGTAGGGATGTGCTTTTTGTTCCTTATATTTTTCCAAAAAGCCGGTATAATCAATGCTTCTCGTATAATCTTGCCCGATGTAAAAATGAGCGCTTTCCTTTGCCGTTGCTGCATCTGGCGCGACACCTCCTGCTAGAAAGCTCGCTGTATCCTCTATGCCGATACGCTCTGCAATTTGCTGTGCAATAATGAAATGCATAATACGTGACCCCATCTCATCATCCTCCTTTATCCATTTAAAACTAAAAACGCTTTTCTCCTTTATAAGTTGCTTCGTATCAAAAATCATAGTACTTACCAAAATCAAAGCCATTTAAATGGTGGAGTTTCCGATGGTTCACACAAACTGACATTGCTGTTCCTGCAACAATGCTATTGACACAGCTTTGCCAAAGCTCTTTCATGCATTGTGGGCGCCAACAATTGCTGTCATCATGGGGTTACTATTAGCCATAAGCATCACTTTGTTGCGGGCATATTTATGGCTATGCTGCAATCAGCAACTATGCGTCTTTAAAAACCACATGGATTTCCTATCGGCATTGGAAAAGAAAAAAGTACTTTAAAGCATTGCTAGCTTTAAAGTACAAATTGAATAAGATGGCCTACTAACTTCCAACAGCCTCGTCATTTCTTTTACATAATTAATTCTTTACCATCTAAATACACAATCGGACTTTTCACAACACAATCGATATGGACATCTGCTTTGTTAGTGCCTCCAAATGGCGCGTTGCTGCCAAAGGCGATATGAATCGTGCCGTACACTTTTTCATCCTCTAACACATTGCCACACAAAATGGCGCTCTTATTTGCGCCAATACCAAACTCGGCAATCGTACGTCCATTCTCTTCACCAAGTAACGATAATAGCTTTGGCCCATCTGGACCGACTGCATCCTCTAATCGCCCATTGCGAATTTTTAATAATAGTGGCTCCTGTAATATACCGATATTGGCAATCGACCCATCTATTAAAATTTCGCCATTTGCCGATGTTTCAATTGGTGCGACATAAGATTCCCCTGAAGGAATATTACCGTAGTCTCCTGACTTGCGGACAATGCCAGTAGACGGAATGCCATGGCGATTTTCGATGCTAAAAGTTAATTCATGTCCATCCTTTACAATGCGAACTGTCGCTGTCTCATTGAGAAGCTGTACGTAATGCTCTACGAGGGTTTCAATTTCCTCAGCATTTGCATGTAGCGCCCCCTGCTCCAGCATGGCTAACGTAACGCCTGGCATTGTAGCTACTCGCCCACCTTTTTCACAGGCATTTTTTCGCGCTGTCGTATGGGTTAAGGAGTGCGATGTCACACAAAGCGTCACGTCTGCACTTGCCATTAAATCCGTCACTGCTGAATGCGGCTCCTGCCCTGATTTTTCTAATAATGGCATCATGACAAATAAAGTATTTTTCGTTATCGTTAAGCCTGCTTCATAAAAGATTTTTGCAATCTCTTGCTGATGGATATCTGTTAAAATTAACAAGGTTTCGGTTGCTTGAACTTGTAAATTGCCCGTTAAAACATTTAATGCAATTTTATGTAAATGCTGCATAATGTTCCTCTCCTTAATTGAAATTCAAATGATAGCGGCCAATAATTGATTCAATTGCTTTCTTTGTACGTGCTAATGGTTCAATCACCTCTTCAATCTTTTGCTCTGTAAAGCGATATAGAGGGCCAGAAACTGTAACCGATGCGACAATTTGTTGATTGCTATCAAAAATAGGCATGGCAACGGCTAATACATCTACCGTATATTCTCCTTGGCTCACCGCATAGCCCTTTGTGCGAATATTTTCTAGCTCTTGGCGTATTTCATTGGCATCTACCATCGTTCGCTCCGTATAAGCAACTAGCGGCTGATCAATCACCTTTGAAATTTGCTCCTCCGTTAAATAAGCAAGCATAGATCGATAGGATGCGCCTACATATAGAGGTGTTCTACTGCCACGTGATACAGAAAATCTTACTTTGTTTTCTGGCTCTACCTTTAACAACGTTAATGCTTCCAAACCATTTAAAACCGTGAAAATGGCTGTTTCACCCGTTTCTTTTTGTAAATCTTCTAAAATAGGAATACATAATTGGTCGATGTTTAAAGAATCATACATATTCATCCCAAGCTCCCAAAGCGCAATGCCTAACGAATATTTTTTCGTAACAGGATCTTTTGTTATGAATCCATTCATCTCAAACGTTTCTAAAATTCGATAGAGGTTTGTATGGTTTAAATCCATTGCAACAGCTAACTCACGACCACCCCAAGTTGGCTTTTCCTTTGTGAACATTCTTAAAACAGCAATCGATAAATTTAGAGTTTTTAACATTTCTCTCACCCTTTTATACTATTAATGTTGGTGCTGCCCGACACTTAGCCTCTTTGCTAAGCACCACCCTCGGCGCAAAGGAACTGTCTCAAAATGGCTTTTCAGACAGCTCCCTTTGTATAAGTAAGAGAGAATGTCCTCTCTTACTTGTTGTACAAGAAATCAATTGCCGCAGCAATATACACTTTAGCACAGCGTATAATCGCATCCACTTGCACTTTTTCATTATAGCCATGAATGCTTGGCAAATACGCAGGGCCATATTGTAATACCGGAATATTGTATTGTCTAAAATGGCGCGCATCACTGCTTGCCCACTGCATCACACCATATGCCTCTTGACCTGTAACGAGTGAAATATTCTCTACAATCGCTTGACATACTGGGTCCTCAGCAGAAGTATAGTTTGCTACACTTTTAAAGCCAAAGCGCTTCATTGAATAATCAATATTTAACGCATCTAATTTCTCTATCAAAATAGCGGTTACTTCTTCCTGTGTAATACCAAATGGTAAACGACAATCGACCTGTACTTTACAATAATCAGGAATAACGTTAGATTTTGTTCCTCCTTCTATTGTACCAATATTTACAGTAATTTTCTCTAATACTTCTTGATATTTCAAGCGGTCTGTTTCAACTTCTCGCATATACTTTTTGGAAACATCAATTAAAGGCTGTACCTCTTCAGGTATTTGAATGTTCACATCCCATAATGAACGAATTTCCTCAATCGCGCGAATCGCATCGACAATTGCATTTTTCCCTGCTATCGGTGATAAACTGCCATGCCCTGGCTCACCGCGCGTTTCAAGCTCAAACCAATAAGAGCCCTTTTGCCCAATGGTAGGGTTTAAATACGATGAGGGCTCTGCAATCAAACAACCATCTCCTGTTACTAAACCTCGTTCTAAAAGCCATGGCACACCATACTCTCCACCCGTTTCTTCATCTGGTACGATGGCTAATGTCAGATGTCCTGGTAGCTTGATATTTAATTTTTTCAACATTTTCACGGCAAAAATAATACCAGCAAGCCCTGTTTTCATATCGCTAGCGCCACGTCCAAGCATCCAGCCATCTTTAATTTCACCCGAAAACGGATCAAAATCCCATTTCGATAAATCACCTACTGGCACAACATCCGTATGCCCACAATAAACGAGCTCTTTGCCATCACCATTGCCAATTTTCGCGACTAAATTAAACATTTTATCGGCAGATTCATATTTTTCGTAGGCAATATTTACTTCGCTTAAATAATTTTCAATGAGCTCCGTAATTTCCGTTGTATCACCGGGTGGGTTTACACTTGGAATCTGAATTAATCTTGCACATAAATCAAGTAGCTCTTCTTTATTATTTTCAACCTCATCGATTAATCGAAGCTTTAAATCTTGTAAATTTTCCATAGACTCATACCTCACTCCCTTGTGTTTGTAAATGATTCATACTGCCGTATAGCTTTTCAATTAAGGCAAATTGCTCTTGATCATAGAAGCTACATTTATTGACACCAAATACCTTTGCTACCTCTAAAGAAAAGCGCACTGCCCCTTCCACATCCACTACATGTGTAGCGCCTGTTGCACAGCCCGCAACAGCCGTTTCGGTTGTAATCGCTACCCCGACGACTGGGCTAGCTGTTGCCACTGCTGGCTGCAAAATACTATTAATATGGAATAAACCGTTTCCATAAGGTGTAATGTCCTGTGTTGTAATGGGTAACACAACAGGTGCAATACCAGTAGATTGCTTATAAATATTTAGTAGATCATCACTTACTTTTAAAATATAACCCTCTTTGACAGTTGGTGTAATGGCAAAGCCTTTGTGGTTACAAACTTGATTTCCTTTCGTTGTATCAATCGATAAAATGGCATCCATATCTGCATCGATTTCATGCTGATTCATAACGCCGATATTCACAGGTGAATCCATAAATGGTACAGGGTCATGTGGTAAAGTTGGCGCCACAGGGCAAATATGTGTAGTGAAAATGACATCGCCTTCTAATTGATCTCCTTTTAAGGCCATATCCATCGCCTTCGCCGCGCTTGCGATACAAGCTAATGCGCCATCGCCATCTGATACGAAGCCTGTCATCTCTGGTCTTGCACCAATGCCTCCTAAACGTCCGATAATACCTAAAGTTGGTGCAGTACCGCCTGAAGATTTACCGTTTTTGCCCTTTACGACAATTTTCACAAAATCAGTAGAGCCTTTTGCCCCTTCAATTGTTTGAACGCTTACCTCTACATTAGGGTTAATTGCATGTAAATAGTCTTTTACTACCTCCCCACTTACATGAATGCTATCCATTAATTCATAAACTTCCATTACATATTTTAAAGACATAGTCATTTCTCCTTTTTCTTCAATTCGTTATTTTGTTTGTTCAAATAGATGGCAAGATACTTGATGTGTATTTGTCAATGTATCGAGCTGGGGCTGAATTTGTGCGCATTTCTCCATCGCAAAGCGGCAGCGTTTATGAAATGCACAGCCACTTGGTGGATTCACAGGACTAGGTACATCGCCAGATAAAATAATGCGATCCTTTGTATCAAATGGATTTTCTTTCGGTATTGCGGACAGTAGTGCCTGTGTATAAGGATGCTGTGGATTGCTATAAATCTCCTCATATGTGCCCATCTCCACAATTTTGCCTAAATACATGACAGCAATGCGGTCACACATATAGTTGACAACATTTAAGTCATGCGAAATAAAAATATATGTCAGCCCAAAGTCTTTTTGTAAATCTTTTAATAAATTAATTACTTGTGCTTGAACGGATACATCAAGTGCGGAAACAGGCTCATCACATACGACGATATCTGGATTTAGAGCAAGTGCACGTGCAATGTTAATACGCTGTCTTTGACCACCTGAAAATTCATGTGGATGACGCTTTGCATGGTAATCGCTTAAGCCCACTGTTTCAAGCAGCTCTACAACGCGCTTTTTCCTTCTAGCATCATCACCAATTCCATGAATCACCATTGGCTCTGCAATTAAATATTCAATCGTTTTTCTTGGATCAAGTGATGCATATGGATTTTGAAAGACCATTTGAATCGATTTACGCGCTGCGCGAATGTCCGCAGGATTTAAACTAGCTAAATCCACACCCTTAAACTCAACCGTCCCTTCTGTTGGGGTAATCAGTTGATTGATAAGGCGTGCAACGGTCGATTTGCCACAGCCTGACTCGCCAACAATGCCTAATGTTTCGCCTTTATATAGCTCAAAGCTAACACCATCAACTGCCTTTACATGCTGCGTTACCTTTTTAAAAGGAATCGAATTTTTAATTGGAAAATGCTTTTTTAAATTGCTTACTTTTAATACGAGCTCTTTATTTTGCTGCATTAAAAATCCCCTCCTTACGCGGGATAATTTGCTCCTTCGATTGCAAATGACAAGCGACAAAATGCTGGTCTCTTACTTCCACTAATTCAGGTACTGTTGTGTGACAAAGCGCTGTTGCCATAGGGCATCTTGCTGCAAAGGGACAGCCGTTAATTGGCATCGTTAAATCTGGTGGACTTCCCGGTATGGCAGGCAAGCGCTGTTGTCCATGTGTGTCCATTGTAATTTGCGACTCAAGTAGCCCCCACGTATAGGGATGCAGAGAGCTTTCATATAGTTGCTTCGTCGTTGTTGATTCTACAGTGCGCCCAGCGTACATAACATTTACTTTGTCACATAATTCCCACACGACGCCTAAGTCATGTGTAATCATAATGATTGCTGTATCGTGCTCCTGCTGTAATTTCTTCATTAAATCTAAAATTTGTGCCTGTACGGTAACATCCAATGCTGTCGTTGGCTCATCCGCTATTAACAGCTTCGGATTACAGGCTAGTGCAATCGCAATCATGACACGCTGTCTCATTCCACCAGAAAATTCGTGAGGATACATTTTCAGCCGTTTTTCAGGCTCTGGAATCCCTACCATCTTCAGCATCTCTACAGCCTTTACATTCGCCTCTTTTTTAGAAAGCTTTTCATGTGCGCGAATCACCTCAACGATTTGATTGCCGACTGTCAGCACAGGATTTAAGCTTGTAATTGGATCTTGGAAAATCATTGATATTTCATTTCCACGTATACCACGCATTCCTTTTTCTGATAGCTGCAATAAATCGCGTCCATTAAAATGAATTTTGCCATCTGTTATTTTTCCAGGTGGTGTTGGAATCAAGCGCATTAAAGCAGTTGCCGTCACACTTTTACCTGAGCCCGACTCGCCTACTATGCCAAGCGTTTCCTTTTTATTTAATTGTAAATTAACACCGTTCACTGCTTTCATCGTTGTGCCACTACTTTTAAATTCTACTGTCAAATTTTCTACATCCAGTAACTGTTCTGTCATACTGTCACCTCCCCATTACACCTTCATTTTTGGATCAAGCGCGTCACGTAGACCGTCACCTAATAAGTTAATACCTAATACTGTTACTAAAATACAGATTCCTGACAATGTTGCCATTTGAGGATTTAATACTAAGAAATCCTTACCATCCTTTAAAATACTTCCCCATGAGGATGTAGGTGGCTGAACCCCTAATCCTAAAAAGCTTAGTGCTGCCTCCGAAATAATCGCGCCAGCCGTGCTCATCGTGCCATAAACGATTAATGGCGCTAAGCAATTCGGCAAAATATGACTGAAAATAATACGGCGATGTGTTGCACCTAATGAATGTGTTACTTCAATAAACTCCTCTTCCTTTACACTAAGCACCTGTCCACGAACGAGCCGTGCAAAGCCTGGGATATTGGCAATACCAATGGCTACAATAACGTTGACTAAGCCTTGTCCTAAAACTGTCATCAAGGTAATCGCTAATAAAATGAAAGGAAATGCAAACAAGCCATCCATTGTACGCATAATCATGGAGTCTAAGCGACCACCAAAGTAGCCCGCCACTAAGCCGAGCAGCGTACCAAATACCGCACCGAATAATACAGCGGCAATCCCAACGACAATGGAAATACGCGCACCATACACAAGGCGACTAAATAAATCACGACCATAGTTATCCGTGCCAAGTAAATGTCCCTCTGTGTTAATAGGTAGAAATGCTTTGCCAACAACCATTTCATTCGGTGGATGTGTCGCAATCCATGGAGCAAAAATAGCTACAACGGTCATAAAAGCTACAATAATTAAACCGATTGATGCTAGCTTGTTTTTTAATAATTTGCGAACTAATGTATTTTTTTTCTTTTTCGCATCATTTGTCATCGCTTGAGCCATAGCTATTTTTTCCCTCCATTCGAATCTAAATTTACTTTTGGATTTACTACTTTATAAAGCACATCGACAATTAAATTCACGAGCACGAAAATAAAGGCTATAAAAATAACAGTGCCTTGTACTACAACAAAATCACGCTTATCAATCGCCTCAACAATGAGACGTCCCATACCAGGCCAGCTAAAGATGGTTTCGGTTAAGACTGCGCCGCCTAATAAATTCGAAATTTGCATACCTAATACCGTTAAAATTGGTGTTAAGGCATTTTTAAATGCATGCTTGCCAATAACTAAATATTCTTTAAGTCCCTTAGAGCGCGCTGTTTTTATATAATCCTGTGAAATTACTTCCAACATACTAGAGCGTGTAATACGCGCAAAGGTAGCCATTGGAATTGTTGCTAAGGCACAGGCTGGCAATATTAAATGCCTGAAAAATGGCCAAAGCCCATCTTCTATATTGCCCATCCCTGTCGCTGGTAGCCAACCGAGATTAACACTAAAGAATAAAACTAACATGACACCTAGCCAAAAGATTGGCATGGAGACACCGATTAAAGAAATTAACATCACGACATAATCGATGATGGTATTTTGCTTTCTTGCTGCTAAAATCCCCGCAGGAATGCCAATGATCGCTGCGATGAATAATGCTGCCATAGCGAGAATAACCGTATTCGGAAACCTCTCTGCAATTAAACTGAATACCGTTTCACTATAAGAATAGGAGTAACCTAAATTTAGCTGTGCTAAGTCTGCAATATATGAAATAAATTGCAGAGGCAAAGATTTATTTAACCCCAATTCTTCACGTAAGTTCTCAACATCCTCTACACTGGCTTGTGGGCCAAGCATGACAGATGCAGGATCACCGGGAATCATTCTTGTAATGACAAAGACGATGACACCTACTACTAACAGTGTAGGAATTAAATTAATTAACCTTTTTAAAATAAATGATCCCACTTTCCCAAACCTCCTTTTCCGTTATTAGAAACATTGTTTCATATTGTGAATAATCATATACTACACCTAACGAACTTCGTTTGTAAATAATTTTCTGAAATTTTTTAATATTTTTTATTTACTTTTTATTTGTTAAGTGCTAACTTTAGTTCAAACCTATTTTTGAATCATAGGTTCATATTGTGAAACAACAAAAATAAAGGAGGCAATATTATGTCAAAGAAAATCTTTCATCAAAAGTCTTTCTTATTATTAATTCTTGCACTAGTCATCTCTGTGCTAGCTGCATGTGGTGGAGATAATAACAGTACAGGCAAAGAACAGGAGTCAAATGGAGAAGCAACAGCATGTGGTTCATTAAGCGTCGGTCTTTCAGCAAATGCGAAGACCTTTGACCCTATCAAATACACTGGAGCTTATGAATCTCAAGTAATACGTCAAATGGCTGATACATTAGTTGTTTATAATCAAGATTTATCAGAGGTCATTCCTTCATTAGCTACGGAATGGAGCGTATCTGATGATATGCTTGTCTACACATTTAAGCTACGTGAAGGTGTTAAATTCCAAAAAGGTCAATATCAAGATGGGCGTGAAATGACAGCAGAGGACGTGAAATACTCATTAGAGCGCTCTGCTAACGAATCTGCTATGAACCGCCTAAATGGTGTAACAGAAGTGAAGGTTCTTTCTGATTATGAAGTAGAACTTCATTTAGCAGGCCCGAATGCAGCGTTATTAGCGATGCTAACAGATGCGGGGAATATTATTATTCCAAAAGAAGAGGTCGAGGGCTGGGGCGATAATTTCTCTGAGCATTTTATTGGCACAGGTCCATTCCAATTAACCGATTGGAAAAAAGACCAAGAAGTACAGCTAGTACGCAACGAAGAATACTGGGGTGAAAAGCCTCATCTTGATAAATTAACGATGAAATTTATCGCAGACCAAAATATGCTGACAAACGCCCTACGTTCAGGCGATATCGATATCGCAATGGATGTCAAAGGACAAAACCGTGAGATTATTAAACAAGATAGCAATCTTGAACTATTAACGAATGCAGGTCTATCGATTGTTTATTTAGATTTAAATAACAAAGTGGGTCCAACAGCGGATAAACGTGTACGTGAAGCGATTTATATGGCAACAAACGTAGAAGAGATTATTTCAGGTGTCAACCAATGGGGCGGCGGCGAAGTATCTTATTTACCATTACCTCCAGGTTCATGGGGCTATGATGCATCATTAATTGATCTAGTACCAAAATACGACCCAGAAAAAGCAAAACAACTTTTAGCAGAGGCTGGCTATCCAGATGGCTTCAAAACGGAAATTTACGCATCGCAAGCGCGCGTTCCATATGCAACGATTTTCCAAAGTCAATTAAAAAATAACTTAAACATTGACGTTGAAATTAAAGTTGTGGAATGGGGTACTTACAGCGACATGGTTGCAAAAGGCAATGCACCAATGAATATTGGTGGATGGACATGGTATCCAGACCCATACTTCTTCTTATATCAGCTATTTAGCACAAATCAAATTGGTGCGCTTGGTAATGGTAAAGGCTATAGCAACCCAGAGGTAGATGCACTATTAGCTCGTGCTGTTTCTGAAACAGTTGTACAAGAAGAGCGTGCAGAAATTTATAAAGAGGCATTAAAACTGATTTTAGCGGATGTGCCACGTATTGAGCTAGAAGCGACAGAGGCTGTTGCGGCCATTAATAAAAAAGTTCAAGGCTTCACTGTATCACCTGATAACTCAGTGCAAATTGTTCATCCAAATGGGACAAACGTTTCGATTTCTAAGTAATCTATCTTTGCACTCCCCTGCTGCATAAGAAAAATGGGCTGTCCAGAAAGAAATTCCTTTCAGGGCAGCCCAAACTGTTGCTCTTGTAAAAGCGCCATAATCAATCTATTAAAGAATAGAAAGCAATAGGAGGAATAAATCAATGACTCGCTATATAAACGGACTTGTCTTTAACTATCATTCGCGCACTTTCGAAATAGGTGATTTTGAAGTGCAGCATCAATATTTCACAGCAAACTCCACAACGAATGAGACAGCTGTTGATTTAACAAATTGCTATGTGACGCCCGGCTTTATCGATAGCTGCTCGCAAATAGGCTTGCAGGAGATTGGCATTCGTTGGGAAGGCGACGATAGCTTTGAAATGGAAAGCAATCTCCATTATTCTGTGCTTGATGGTATTTACCCTTTTGACACAGCTTTTAAAAGGGCACTTCAACATGGCATCACTACCTCACACGTTGTCCCCTCCCCTAAAAGCTTAATTGGGGCAAAGACTGCTGTTGTACATCATACACATACTACAGTGGATGAAATGGTGATTGCTAAAAATATTGCCTTTACCTTCTCCATTGGTCATCATGCCAAGCATACATTTTTTAATGCGACAAAAAAGCCTTTAACGCGCATGGGCATTGCCAAAATTTTAAGAGATACATTGCAGCAGCTTCAGCAGCATGAGCCAGCAATGCAGAAAATTATGATTCGGGCACATAAAGCGGTAGACATCGAGCTAATCCAGCGTTTACAAAAGGAGTTCAATTATGAATTCCATATTGTACATGCGACAGAAATTGCTTTAATTGAGCAGGCTCAATGGAATACAGTCGTTGCAGGTCCCGTGTTTCGCTATATTGAGCACAATGAAATGATGGCACTGTCACCAAAGCTATATCAACAGCTTTCCATGATGAATACCCCCTTTGTCTTTTGCACAGATCACCCTACAAGCAGTGCAACGCATTTAGCAATTGAGGCGGGCTTAGCTGTACGTGAAGGCTTATCACGTGCCGATGTACTTTATGCATTAACAACGGGTGCCGCACAATTTTTAGGTATAGAACATATAACGGGTTCAATGCGCGAGGGCTTATTCGCTGATTTTGTTATTTGGAATAAGCATCCTTTAGATTTAGATGCCCAAGTCATCGCGACCTTTATTAAAGGACAGCAAGTATATAGCCAGAAAGAAGGTGCTCTTAGATGATGATTTATCATAACGCACAATTTGTCACAGCAAATGAAAATAACGATATTTTTGAACAGCTTTGGGTGGAGGACGGCATCATCTCTTATGTAGGCAATGCGCGAGAAATTCCTGCAAATGCGGAAACAGTTGATTTACAAGGGGCTGTTGTCACACCAGGGCTCATTGATATTCATGCACATGTAGGAACTTGGGCAGAAGTAACAGAGGATATTAATGATGCAAACGAATATAGTGACCCCTTTACCCCTTTGATGCATGCACTTGATAGCGTCGATATTCGACACTTCTCCTTCCAGCATGCCATTGAAGGCGGTGTCACAACTGTACAAACAGGGCCAGGCAGTGCCAACGTAATTGGCGGTATTTGGAGCATTTTAAAAACAGCGGGTTCAACGCTTGAATCGCGTGTGTTAGTCGAGCGCAGTGGCTTAAAAGGGGCCTTAGGTGAAAACCCTAAAAATGTTTTTGGCAATCAATACAAGCGGAAGCCAATGACAAGAATGGCGATCGCACAAATTTTACGTGACGGCTTCCAGCGTGCTAAACAACTAAATGTAGAACAGCAAAATAGTCACATTCAAAACAACCTAGAATTGCGTCCATTTATCGAGGTGTTACGTGGCGTCATGCCGTTACGTCTACATTGCCACCGCGCAGATGATATTATGACAGCAATTCGTATCGCAAAGGAATTTGATGTGGAGCTTCATTTAGAGCATTGTACAGAAGGTCATTTCATTGTAGATGCAGTGAAGGCTAGCGGCTTTCATGCGACAGTTGGCCCTTATATGCTGACACCTTCTAAATATGAAACGCGTCATTCAACACCCGCTATCGCTAAAATTTTTCACGACAAGCAAATTCCGTTTGCTATTATGACAGACCATCCATTTGTGCCTATACAATATTTAAAATATTGCGCCTCTGAAGCAATTCGCTATGGACTAGATGAAGAAACTGCTTTAAAAAGCATTACCCTTCATGCAGCAAAGCTCGTCCAGCTACAGCATCGAATCGGCTCGCTTGAAAAAGGAAAGGACGCTGATTTTGTCGTATGGTCTCACCCTATTTTTGAAACGGAAGCAAAGGTATTACAAACCTATGTAAATGGGACAAAATATTATGAAACGGAGTACGTAAGATGAAAAATGCGAAAATTGCAGTTGTCACAATCGGTCAAGCACCGCGCAAGGATATGGCTTCAGACATAGTCAAATTAAAAGATGCTGGGTTAGATATCACTGAATTTGGCGTATTAGACTTACTTACCCTAGATGAAATTAACACACTCGCCCCTACCCCAAGCGATGATGATATATTAGTGACATTATTAACAAGTGGCAAGCAAGTGAAGCTTAGCAAACAAAAATTAATGCCCTATATTCAAAAACGCATGCATGATTTGTCCAATTTCCAATGGATTTTACTGATGTGTACAGGAGATTTCGCGAATAAATTGACAGGAAAAAATGTATTGCTACCAGACCATTTCATGACACATTTAATCAAGGGCATTCATCCCCATTTACATCTTGGCTTGATTGGCCCTGAGCCCGAACAGCAAAATAGCGTCTGTGACAAATGGCAAAGAGCTCAATTTAACGTATCATTTGCTGCAAGCTCCCCCTATCATTTCAATGAGCAGCACCTATTGATGGCAGCTCAAAAATTAGCAGCACGAGGGGCCGACCTTTTGATTCTGGATTGTATGGGCTATTCCAATAGCATCAAAAAGATGATTCAGGACAAGTTGAATATTCCCGTTGTTGTGCCACGGGATGCGCTTTTTACATTGATAAAAGATGTATTATAAGAAAAAAACTGTGTGAAATCGTAGAATTTCACGCAGTTTTTTGATTAAAGCTATTTTTACTCACAAGCCCAGCCATCTTTATCGCGGTCATGCTTGGAGGCATACGCAGGATGTCCTTTTCCTACACCACCTGGGTAATATTTGCGAAGCTCTGTACAATTTTTAAAGCTCGTTGGTGCTTTTGAATTGACAGATGTGCTATTTCCTTTTGGCGCAGTCGTCACTTTATTCGTGTTCGCCTTTGGTGCTACATATTTTGTCACATAATCGATAGGAACCCAGCCTACCTGCTTTTGATAAGAAACTTTGTACCAATCACCGCTGCGAGCAGTCGCAGTTAGCTTTGTATTTTTCGGTACAATCGCTAATGTTTTTCCTGTTTTCGCAGGAGCATTGCGCATAGCTATACTATCTGTTGTGACAATCTCTGCTTTAATCTCACGTTCATCTGCCGCATGTGCAGATGGAATGACGATTGCTAACGAAAGTAAAATCATGAACATACTTTGCATTATTTTTTTCATGCTCTTCATCTCCTTTTACATAGTATAGCATGTACAATTTTGAGAAAAAATAGTTGAAATTTCAATTTCCGCACTATTATTGCATTATTTATACAAAAATTACTCACCGCTTAATTGTTGAGCTAGCTGCTGTACTTCTTGCACATAATATGTGCCTAGCTTAATGATAGAATCGTTCGGCCTTTCTTTATGGTAAAAGCCTTTTCGGGCATCAAATTTATTATTTCTTTTGATTGCATAAATCGCCTGGAGATGATTTGAAATTTCAATTTTTTCCACAATCGCTCGCTCGACAATATGCTTCTTTTTCATGGAGTGAAAAAATGTTTTATGCTGTAAATGCACACTGTGCTTTTTATAAATGCTTTTATTATACTCCTTTGCCGTGCTTAATGTAGCCATCATGGAAGTTTGAAAAGCCTGGAGCTCATATAAAAAGCGCTTTTTATTTTGCTTTTGCTGCTCCTTTTCCATACACTGCAGATGATATTCCGCTACTTCTAAATGCCCTTGCATTGCTGTTAACAATTTTGCCATGCTAGTTCCTCCATTTCTGCTTATCAAAAATTTCTTTCCTTTTATGTATGTATTCACTTTTTCCTCCCACTATTCATAGGCTAGTGTAAGAAGGAGTGATGGAGATGACGAGCAAAGAGAAAAAAACTGGGCAATCAGCAGAAAGTACGGATATTCAAATCGATCGACTTGCTTATCTTGGCACAGTTATAACAGTATTAGGCTACGCTTTATCTGCCATTGCAGAAGGGCTTGAATTAAAGGCATTGGAACAGCAAAAAGAAGAGAATTTTTCATCATCTGAATTGACAAAATTGCATGAGCAGATGGATGAGCTAACAAAGGAAGTACGTCAGCTACGAAGAATGCTGCGCTAATTATGTTATATTAGAATAGGTAGAAATATGTGTGAAATACTAATAGAAATTGTCATAAGGAGGAGCTTCCATTGAACGATTATTATAGCGATTTACATATTCATATTGGACGTACAAATAAAGGGCGTGCTGTCAAAATTACAGGAAGTCGCACCTTAACCCTTTCTAATATATTACATACGGCAAGTGCCAATAAAGGGCTTGATCTGATTGGCATTATTGATAGCCATAGTCCCGAGGTATTGGCGGAGCTGGAGGAGTATGTACGAACGGGAAAAATGACCGAATTAGCGCAAGGCGGTTTATTGTATGAAAAAACAACGCTCATCATGGGCTCGGAGCTTGAAATTTATGATGCGAACTGTCAAGGACCGATTCATGTCTTGGCTTATTTGCCTACATTACAAGCAATGCAGGCTTTTTCAGCATGGTTAAGTGAGCATATGAAAAATATTCATCTTAGCTCACAGCGCATTTATTGTGATGCGAGGTCGTTGCAGCAAAAAGTAGCTGAATTGAATGGCTTATTTATTCCTGCGCATGTTTTCACGCCATTTAAAAGCTTATATGGCAAAGGGGTCATGCGGAGCTTGACGGAAGTTTTCGACCCGACAATAATTGATGCGATTGAGCTTGGTTTAAGCGCAGATACGGATATGGTGCGCGGCATTGAGGAGTTAGCAGCCTATACGTTTGTAACAAATTCAGATGCACATTCACTTGGCAAAATCGCACGTGAATATCAAAAAATACAAATGGAGGCAGCCAACTTCGAGGAATTGCGACAAGCACTGCACCGTAAAAATGGTCGAGCGATTGTCACAAATTACGGCTTGCATCCGTTGCTAGGAAAATATCATGAAACGGTTTGTGCCGCCTGTGGTAAGGCTGTGAAAGATGAGGCCGGAATTTGTCCATTTTGCCACAGCAAACATATCGTGCGTGGCGTAGCAACACGCATTCAGCAGCTTTCTAGCACTACTTTTACTACAGTAGAGCGCCCACCTTATATTCATCAAGTACCTTTAGAATTCATTCCAGGTCTAGGCAAAAAGACGTTGGACAAACTCTTGGCTGCCTTCGATACCGAAATGAATATTCTACACCGCACAACAATGGAACAATTGCTAGACATCGTGCCACAGCAATTAGCAGAAAAAATCATCCTTGCTCGTACTGGACAACTAGCGTTTGAAGCTGGTGGTGGCGGTGTATATGGGAAGATTAAGTTGTAATTGAAAAATCAAACCTCTGTTTTCCAGTTTGGTTGAGCGAAATTCCTGTTTCGATGAGCGAATTTTGTCATTGGTTGAGCGAATTTCATGTTTCAATGAGCGAATTTAAGCGTCTTGCGGGTGAATCATTACTTTTGAACTAGAAAATTGTCGCTATACTTTGTTGTAACAAAGCGGAGCGACAATGCTTTTCATCATGTCACTGTTCTCCTTCCATCAAGCGAATATTCGCTTGATGAAATGCCCGCATATTGCGAGGATAAGCGTAGTTCTCAATTAAATGCTCGCTATCCTTTTGCTGTAAAATGCATTCGCGCAACGCCTTAATATAAGTGAAAGACTCTTGTTGGCGTTTTATCATCTCTTCCTTATCTGTCGTCATATGACCATGCCCTGGAATCAAATAATGAATATCATGGCGCTGCAAAATAACATCCACTTTCGCCAGCGTTTCCTCATAGGCATAGCTACTATCATAAATATATGGAAATTCCACATCTGATAAATAATCGCCTGCAAGCCAAATGCCAAGTGGTTCGATGATGGTGAATAAACCATCATTCGTATGGCCATTTGCCAAGTAAAAAGTCATCTTTGTTTGACCGATTGTCAGCGTTTGCGCATCTTGTCCAATGACAATATCGACCGTTGGATAATGCAATGGATAGGTACGGTCAATATAATAATCATCATCAAATGTGCGAATCTGCTCTACGATTTGCTCTTTATCCGCGCGCTTTTGAAACGCTTCACTGGCGATAACCGTCGCATCTGGAAATGCACCATAGCCTATAATATGGTCCCAATCTGAATGCGTAAATAGTAAATATAAAGGGCGTCCATTTTGAATCTCTGCAATAGTTGCTTGTATTGTATCGATTTCCTGTGGCAACCAATTAGGGTCTACAAGTAAAATGCAATCGTCTGTTGCTATTACGGTAGAAGTCGTTTTAAACAATTGGCTCATATAAATCGTTAATTGTTCGTTTTGGTATTGAATCATTGCTGTCCTCCATCATTTGCTACTAGTTTTTCTGTATTAGCTACAAGCACACATGCTGCAACAATTTTTTTCATCCTACAAATATACTGCCGCTATGTCAGCTCTTTTTTGCCATCAATCTCAATCCCGTTGAGTGCCTGTGTTGCCAGTCGATCTGCCTCTTCATTTTGCTTTCTCGCTACATGCTCATAAACAGGGGTAATCGCTAATTTGGCAAGCCTTTTATCAATTTTATCCGCCCATTCAGCCAATTCCTTTTCGTACACAGGCCATTCACCAGCCATTTGTTGAATCACTACTTGTGAATCTCCTTTAAAAGAAACGGTCGTGTGATGCACATTTAGCTCTTCAAGCTCGCGAATGCTTAAATGCAACGCCGCATACTCCGCCTCATTATTCGATAACAAGCCGTCAACAAAAGCATTTTTTCGAATACGATATGCTTTACCATCTTGTTCAAAATAGACAACATAGCCTAAACCAGCCTGTCTGGTATCTTGCTGAAAGCCACCATCAAAGTAAATGGTCACATTTTGTGGCTCTGAAGCGATTTCTTGCACGTATTTCTTTAGCTCCTTTAGCGTCCATGTGCTGTCATATGCGTCCGTCAACACGATATTTTTTGCTCTACCTGTTTGCATGATATCTTCCACCAGCATCAATACTTGTGCTGCTGGTAGCTGCTGTGAAGTGAAAACTGCCTGTGCACCATTTTTCGTCTTATATAACCATTCAACCTGTATATTCACTTGGATATCTCCTTTTCTTGTAACTGTTAATTCTTATTTTACCGTTAAATCCAAATTATTTGAAGGAACTGTGACATTCATTAAAGCTTTTAGCAGATTTACTAAATCAAAATTAATAAAATATGGGTGTTTGTATACATTCACTGTTATAATTAAACAATAAATATATAGTTTTTCCCTATAAAAGGATTACGCTAGGAAGGAAATATTCATGAAATTATTTTGGAAAGTACTACTATCATTTTCAATTATTATACTGCTATTTGTGACATTAAACATTTACTCAATCATACAGTCGTCCAAATTAAAAGACAGTAGCCATACACTTTATCAAAACGGTGTAGAACCATCCATTGAACTCATTCAAATTGCTAACTTAACAGAAAATACGCGTGTACAAATGCTAACAGCACTTGCCTTTAAAAATAAAGAGGCAACATTGGTTGCACTTTCAGATTTAAATGAAATTCAAGCATTGCAAACAACATTTGAAGAGAGCATCTTAACCATTGAATTACAACAAGCATTTCACGATTTTAGCAGTAAATGGATGCTATTTGATGAACGCGTGCGTGAAAACCATCAACTTATCCAAAGCAACCGCTGGGCTGAAGCGGAGGAAGGTTTAAAGCTTGGCAAACCGCTTTTTGAAGATGCGAAAGCTGCATTTGATGAAGCATTAATTAACCACACAATTGAGTTGCAACACGTACAGCAAAACACCGAGAATGTTTATAAACAAATTATTACAGTGAGCAGCATTTTAACAGTCCTTACAACGATTATTGCGCTTATTATTTCCTATACCTTCAGCCGTCAAATGATTAATCGCTTGACGCTTGCGGTGAATCGTGCTGCACAAATTGCGCAAGGTGATTTAACAGCACCACCGCTACAAGTCAAAGGTGCTGATGAAATTACGATGCTCGCTACTGGCTTAAATGAAATGCAAACAGCGATTGTGCACGTTGTTAGTGAGGCAACAGATTCCAGCCAGCAAGTATCGGCAAGTGCTGAGGAGTTATCTGCAACGACAAACGCGACGATGAGCGCAGCAGAATCAATTGCCGAGTTAGCACAAAGCTCTGTTCAAAACGCGACAACACAATTAACAAACTTAACGGACATCTCACATTCCGTTGCCGATATGAATCATAATGTGCAATCCATTGCGGAAAGAGTGACACAGCTTGGTCAATTGTCTCAAACAACATTGGAACAAACAGAAATTGGTTCACATGCTGTAGCAGCGGTCAATCAACAAATCCACTCCATTGCGGAATCCTCGCAAATGACAGAAACATCTGTTACGAGCTTGGACAAAAAATCGCATGAAATTGGCGATATTATTAGTATTATCACAGGCATTGCAAATCAAACAAATTTATTAGCTTTAAATGCTGCAATTGAAGCAGCGCGCGCAGGAGACGCTGGAAAAGGCTTCGCTGTTGTAGCGGATGAAGTGCGACATCTCGCGGAGGAATCACGTCTTTCTGCTGAGAAAATCCAAATGATGGTTTCTGAAATTCAAGCAGAAATTAAAACGGTCATCGCCTCGATTCACGAAGAAGCAAATCGCGTGAATGTAGGGCTTGAAAAATCGGAGCAAGTAACGATTGTCTTTAATGAATTAGCGCAAATGGTAATGACAGTACGTCATAACTCTTCCGATATTGATGAGTCAATTCATGCGATTTCTAAAATTAGCGTGAGCATTTTGGAACATACAGATGAAATTCAACGCTTAGCACAAATTGCCTTAACTAATGCAGAAAGCAGCAATCGCTCCACAGAAACGCAACTCGGCTCAACCGAAGAAATTTCTGCTGCCACTGAATCCTTAACAAATTTAGCAGAGCAGCTACAAGCTGTGATTCATCATTTTAAACTTTCATAAAAAAGGTGTCTGCAAAGTGGCGACTTAGTCCACTTTACAGACACCTTTTTGTACCTGTTGCTACAGTAAAAGCTTAAACATCAATGTCATTCGTTTCGATATTAAAGCAACGGCTTTTATTGAACTTCTACAACAAATGTATAAGAAATAGTGCCGTCCGCCCATTCTGCTACTACTTCATAAATATACTTCCCTTTATTTGAAGGAACGATGAGCTGATTTGCCTCTTGTTTGATTTCTTTTTCTACCCCGTTTTCGTTCCATAAATAAATTTTACAATCTGGGTTGTTTTCAATCTCAATTGCTATTTGTTGATTGGGCTTTGTACGAATTGCTTCCATCTGTTCTGCCATTTGGTTCGGCGCTGCATGGTCTGTTTGCACAACTTCCGTTTGTAGACCTTTTTTGCGCTGCCACTGATAATTGCCTTTTTTCATTTCATATTGCGCACCATTGACAATAACAACTCCTGTATACGATGGTGGAAATTCACTATTTGCGCTTCCTTTGCTCTCATTGTTTGAACAACCCGCCATCAAACAGAAGGTGACAACGATGACCATGCTCAAAAAAAACTTTATGTTCAACATAGACCCTCCTCTTACGCCGTTTTGTCCGACGATGATTTCAAACGCTTTTCCTCATCGATTTGCTGGAATTCTGCCATGCGAGCCGTTGAACGCCAGTAGTGATAAACAAGGCGGTCAATCCATAGTAATGCCCCTACCTTTGAAACCGCAACATCTAGCTCTGTTTCATTGGCGACAGAACGCTCGAAATATTCATTGCGTTTATTGCGACGTGCCTGTGCCATCATGCGTGAATGCCCTTCTAATATTTGTGCAATTTTGCTAATCGGCTCTTCACCGCTTAAATTTTGCTGTACATCCGCTAATATTTCCTGCCACTCTGTCATTAATTGCGGCTGTAGGACAAGCGCCTCTAGTTGCTGCTCTTCTCGTAGCACTTTCACTAGGCGAACTAAATGATCTTGTGTATGCAAAATGGCAATATGTTTATTACGTTCTCTTGTCGACGTCGATTGAATGGCATTCAAGAAATCATTTGTCATTTGAATCGCTTCTTCTACTTCATCCATTTTCCGCTCATACTCCGCCGTAATCTTTTTTGTTACCATTAAGTTGCTTTGTGCAGTTGTTAATACCGCCATAATATCGCGTATCGTTTTAAATGAAACATCCAGTGCAACGGAAGGCACTTCTAATAGCTTCGTATCTAAATCACGCGTTAATGCATTTTCACGTTCTGGTACAATTTTTATAAGTAACTTCGCAAATTGTTTAATAAATGGCATGAAAATAAGTGCACCTAGCACGCTAAATAGCGTATGGAAAATAGCGAGTGCCATCGTTTCATCAAAACGACCCACAATGGCTTCCGTTATCCATCTTACCAATTGCAAGAAATACGGGAATGTCGCTGTAACGATGATCGCTGTCACAACATTGAACAGCAAATGGGTCATCGCTGTACGCTTTGCTGATACAGATGCACCAATTGCAGCGAATAAAGCGGTCGCTGTTGTGCCGATATTCTGCCCAATGACTAAATAAGCAGCTTGCTCAAAATCAATCGCGCCTGTAAACAATGCAGCTAACGTTGCCGCCATTGCTGCGCTCGAAGCCTGCATAATAATCGTCATAATAACCCCAATGATAATAAGCAGAAAAACAGAGAAAAAAGAATTGGCTGGGATTTTATCGAAGGCAATAAAATTTTGTGCATCGCCCATCCCCTGTTGTAGCATGTCAATTCCTAAAAATAGTAAACCAAAGCCCGCCAAAACACCACCAAATTTTTTAATATCACGTGGTGCAACAAATGACATGAACACACCGATACCAATAATCGGCAATGCCATTGCTTGTAGGCTAATTTTAAAGCCAATTAATGAAATAATCCAACCCGTAGATGTACTACCGATGTTCGCACCGATAATGACACCGATGGATTGAATAAACGTCAGCAAGCCCGCACTAACAAAACCGATTGTTAGCAAAGTCGTTGCTGTAGAGGATTGCACTAAAATCGTCATAAAAATACCTGACAGCATGGAGCTAAATGTTCCTCTTGTGAACTTATTAAGCCAACGCTTTAATGCCTCTCCTGCGATTTCCTTTAGACCGTTCGTCAGCATCGACATGCCAAGCAAAAACAGCCCGATTCCCCCAAAAATCGTCAGCATACATTCACCACCAAATTAATAGTTATAATCAATTACGCCTCGGCGTAATTGCGTCCAGATTTTTTTCGAACCTGTTCGAAAAAACTCCTTTTCAAAATCTGTGACATCCGCCGGAGGCTTATCATGATTCAGCGGAAGTTTGGACACCCGCTGAAAAAACAAGATAAGCATTCATCTCGCCACCTATAGAGGTGGAGGTTTTCTATATCTGCGCTTCGCTTTCGATACAAATAGAATTTGTCGCTGACATTACACTTTCGCGACAGGAGAAGATTTGCTGAATCATGATAGATATTTATATTACCATTTCCCTACCGAAAAATTAACTGAAATTTCATAAATAATTTACAATATATTAATAATCACCCGAAACATGTCGAGAAACAGTGCAAAGTCTAGTTTCATACTAAGAGAATATAAGCCAACTACTATTTCTTTAAATGTTGCAATTCCTTCTAAATCAAACAAAGGATAAACTGTGTTACAGGCTTCAGAATTTGGATTATAGATGTCGGAGAAATGGTTGTATTTGATCTTATTAAACTAAAGGACACGATTGTTGAGCAACATCTATAGGAAATAATTAAACTTGTTTCTAAAAGAGTGAATCCATTGAAAATAGTAAGGGCGTGTTTGAATCAATCTTTTTCAAAACATGCCCTTTCTTTTTGTTCGTTTATCGAGGTGATTGCATAATTCTACAACAACAATTTCCTCGTTTCATCGTATCAATTCGTCTTGCGAACACCAAAATTGGCCCAACAATCAGCTAAACTTAGCTTCGTCATATTTGTTACACAACTGTAAATTACCTTAGTCCATACTTATATAGCAACGGTTTCAAATTGTTACATTTCCCGTTGGATAAACTTACCTAGAAAATACACAATTTATGCGTGCTACAATCATGGCGAGCTTGAAATCAAGGAGGGACCATGATGAAAAAAACAATATTCACAGCAGCTCTTGCCTTAACGGTAAGCTGTAGCTCAATTCCAGTATTGCCTGCTGCCTTACAAACACCAGAGGTAGCTGCGGCGGCTAGTCAACAAGCCGTAAATCAAAAGGCAGACCAAATTATCGCAACAGGGAAAAGCTTAATTGGCAAAGCAACATATAGCAATACACAATATAAGCCGACAGCTCCTTATAGATTCTCCTGTGCTACATTTTTAATGTATATTTTTGAACAAAATGGTGTTGATTTAGGAACGTATAATGAAGATTATATGCTAAAGCAAGGGAAAGCTGTAGCAAGAAATCAATTACAAAAAGGTGATTTAGTCTTTTTCAAAAGTAAAAAAACAGGGACAGACCCTGACCATGTAGGTATTTATATTGGCAACAATAAACTTTTACATATGGCAGATTCAAAGCAAAATATCGTTATTTCTGATATGAACAGCAAGCCATATTATAAAGATAATTATTTTGCTGCTCGTCGCGTTTTACCAGCATTAATGACATCAAATCCTGCGAACACAGGGGAAAAAATTGCGAATAACGCTTTTCTTCATAAAAATAGCGCACGCATCGGCACGGCGAACGTAGCCGCACAAAAACGCTTTACTGCTGGTGGCTATGTACAATATGTCTTAAGTCAAAGTGGCGTGAAAATCAATACAACGACTTTATCAGAGCAAATGAAGCTTGGGACAACCGTTGCCCGCAACAATTTACAACAAGGGGATATCGTCTTTTTCAGCAGTGCAAAAGGCTCTAAAAACCCTACATTAGTTGGTATTTATGCAGGCGAACACCGCATTGTTATACCGACAAAAGACGGTGTTATCACACGCGTTTTACTTGCAGACTACTATAAAGATCGCTATATTACAGCGAAGCGTATTATAAAATAAAGTGAGGTGGTCTGAAAATATTCCTTTTCAGACCGCCTTTTATTTTTAAGTTTGGTTGAGCGAATTTACTAATCTTACGGGCAAATTTCAGGGTTTTACGGGCGAAAATGAGCATCTTGCGGGCGAATCATTACTTTTGAACTACAAAATTTAAACACGCCCGCTTTTACAAAGCAAAGCGGTTACCCATGAAAATACTTTCAGACAGTTCCTTTCTTTTCCCCCTTCAGCTCACTGGCAAAGTCAATCATGGATCTGCTTGACATCGGTCCTTTAATTAAAATCATTGAATTTTTCGTAACGATTCGCTGAAGCAGTGCCATGATGCCTTTCACATCCGAAAAACTATGCACCTCAGCCGAAATCCCGTCCGCCTTTGCTTGTAGCGCAATGTCCTTTGCCCGATGACCAATTGTAATCAATGTATCAATGGATTGCTTGGCAATCAACGAGCCGATTTCACGATGATATTGGCGCTCATAGTTGCCGAGCCTTTTAATATCGCCTAAGATGACGATGCGCTTGTTATTTTTCCCTACTGCCGCTAACACTTTCAAGGCCGCTTCAATGGAGGTTGGGTTATTCGTCCACGTGTCGTCAATGATGGTACTGCCGGCAATACCTTTGGAAAACTGTAAATGGCGCTCCATATTTTTAAATGTGCGCAGCTTTGAAATCGCCTTGCGTAGTGGGAAGCCCATTGCCGTTGTTGCTGCAAGTGCCGCTAACGCATTATACACTTGATGCTCGCCGTAACCTGGCACGAAGCAATCATGGCGTTCCTTCCCTGTAATCAAAGTAAAACGCATGCCACCTGCTGCGTACTGAATATTGCTTGCCTTAAAGTTTGCATTTTGCTTCACACTAAATGTTACAATTTTCCCTTTAAAAGCAGTGAGCGAAATTTTTTTACTATTTACATCGTCTGCATTGAGTATTAACGTGCCATTTTTCGCAATTCCTTCTACAATTTCTGCCTTTGCCTGAATATAGCCCTCTAAGCTTTGACAGCCATCTAAATGATGGACACCGATATTTGTTATAATCCCGATGGTCGGCTTGTAAATTAAGCATTGATGTTTAATATTGCCTAAATTGCCTAAGCCTAATTCAAAAATCGCCGCCTTTGTTTCTTTGTCAACCGTCGTCAAATAATTGAGCGACTGTCTCGGCTCGTTAATGCTGCTCACCGTCGCCTGCACTTGCCAATCGCCGAGTAAAATATGGCGAAGCATTTCCTTCGTTGTCGTTTTCCCACATGTACCTGTTAACGCAACAACTGGTATTGTAAAGAGTGCCCGATAATAGTCAACAAATTGCCAAAACGCTCGATGCATATTTTTCACTTGTAAAATAGTGATGGAAGCGGGCGCCTTTCGCAGCTCTTCCTCCGCTTTATCTGACACAATAAGTATTGGCGCATGTTGTGCCAGCCTTTTCCAATCAACAGTCTCACTTTTACGAAGGAAGATAAGCGCATATCTTTTTATGCTATCTAGTTGTGTATAATGCAGCGCCTGCTTCACTGAAAAATTCGCCGCACCTTGCAAAATTTGACCGCCTAGTAATGCTTGGAGGTCTTTGACGGATAGTGCAATCAAGCTAGCTCCTCCCTTCTTCGGCGCAATTGCGCAGCTAATTCATGGATTGCGTCGCTATACATATCCCCTTTAATTAAAATCACCGTATTGTGATCGACAATTTTTTTCAAAAGTCTTCGTGCTAACATATTATTTTTAAAGCTGTAAATCTCTGCATCCAGCCCTAATTGCTGTGCCTTCGATGCCATAATGCTCGCATGCTCGCCAATTGTAATTAAGACATCCACACCATGCTTGTAAATAATTTCACCTGCTTGCTTATGAATGTTATAGCCCCATGCCCCTAAATCCGTAATTGTCCCAATGACCGCAATTTTCTTTTTGCCATGCCCTAGCTTATTTAACACGTGTAGCGCCGCATCAAGCGAGGTCGTTGTAATGCTCCACGTATCATCAATTAACATCGAGCCATTAATCCCTTTTAAAATTTGAAGCTGCTTATTTAATTTACGAAATGTCGCAAGCTGTGTGATCGCTCTTGCTAAAGGCATGCCAACTTCGTGTACAACTGCGAGTGCCGCGAGTGCGTTGTACACTTGATGCTCCCCGTGCCCTGGCATTTTCACAACGTATTGCTTTCCTTCATGATGCAAAATAAATCGCATCCCGCGCTCTGTATACGTAATGCTGCTTACTAAAAAATCTGCTTTATGTTTCCCAATGCGAATGACTTTTCCTTGAAACCCACGTAGATTTACTTTTTTTGTATTCGTATCATCTGCATTGATAATGAGCGTGCCTTTGCCTACAATTTGTAGCATTTCAGCCTTTGCCTCGATGTAACCTTCCTGCGTTTTACAATAATTTAAATGATGCGAGCCGATATTTGTGATAACACCAATGGATGGCTGAAAATAGCGCCCCGCACCGAGTACATCACCTGGTGCGCCAACCGCTGTTTCAAAAATCGCTGCTTGTGTCGTTTCACTAATACGCAATAAATTTTGTAGAAGCTCCGTTCGAGAATTGTTGCTTAAATGTGTTGCCACTACTTCATACTCACTTGACAATATATGCTTCACCATTTCCTTTGTTGTCGTTTTTCCAGCCGTTCCTGTAATGGCAACAATCGGAATTTTAAATTGACTACGATAATGTTCAACAAACTGCCAATAAGCATTTGTCATATCATCTACTTTCACAACCGTTACGCCATCAGGTATTTCCCTTAAACGATACGTCCATTCCGTCACAATAACGAGTGGGAAAAAAGCGGATAAACTTTGCCAATTCACAATTTTCGTATTGGTAAAAAACATCGTCCTTTTATGCTTGATTTGTTTCAAACGGTACGCTCCATATTCAATCAAAAGATCCGCTGACCCTTTGACCAACTCTCCACCGATAATTTCTACTACAGCACTAACAGGTATAGGCTTCATACACTCCCCCCTTCTGCTAGTAGCATATGCCAGCAAACAAATCACATTTGGATGAATGTTCTCTTATTTTTATCAGGCGCACGGGATAGTCAACTATATGAAGCCCTATTATGTTCATACATATAGAAAGATAGAATTCGTATATAGCTAAAACGAGGAGTGATGATGTGAAGACGATTGTTTTTATTGGAACAAATAAAAGTGGCTCGAGCCGTGAAGCAATTAAAGCTGCGGAAAGTCTCGGCTATTTTACCGTTCTTTTTACAAATAACGAAAAGCAGTTCCAGCAAAGAAGAGAATATGTGGATGTCCATAAAATGGTGTTTGTCGATATAACGAATATGGAAGCAATGCGCAAGGCGATTCACAGTTTAAAAAAAACACAGTTAATGATTACCAGCATCGTTAGCTTTACAGATCCCTACGTCCACACAGCCTCTCGATTATGCGATGAATTTTGCAAAAATTACGCACAGTCAGAAGCAATTGCCAGCATGGAGGACAAAGAAATAACAAGGCAGCACTTACAGCACTTCGAGTTCACACCAAAATTTACGCTATTGCAGGCAAACGATGTAAGCGAGCTTCCTAAAATGAGCTTCCCGCTCATCGTCAAATCTCCAAAATCAACTGGTTCAAAGGATGTCCTTCTTGCCCTCAACAAAAAACAGCTCAATCAGCATATTGCCTCATTGCAAGAAAAATATCCGAAAGATACGATTATGCTTGAAGAATACATCGATGGCCCACAATACTTAGTTGAAACGATTATTTATAACGGGCAGCCTCATGTGATTGCGGTCATTGAGCAAGATATTACACAAGGCAAACGCTTCATCATTACAGGCTATACGGTGCTCGCCCATATCCCTTCGAAAATGCAGGAAACTTTGCAAAACATCGTTGAAACGATCACAAAGGCGTTCCATGTGCAAAATGGTGCTATGCATTTAGAGCTACGCCTGACGAAAAACGGCTGGAAGCTCATTGAAATTAACCCGCGTATTTCAGGCGGAGCCATGAATCACATGCTACAGGCGGCTTTTGGCTTTAATTTAGTAAAGGAGACATTAAAGCTGTTAACAGGGGAACAGCCAAATATCGAGCCGCTTCACCATCATTTCGTGTACACCAAATACTTAGTCGTCGAGCGAAAAGGCATTCTCGAAAGGGTAACTGGCAGAAATCAAGCCAAAAACAGCCGCGGTGTTGTCGACGTCTACATCAAGCCGAGAAAAGGAACGCTCCTCATTCCCCCACTCTCGATGGGCCACCGCTATGCTTACGTCATTGCCACAGGTCACTCGAAACATGAAGCCAAAAGAAATGCTTACAGCGCCGCCAAAAAAATTCGTTTTCATTTGAAGGTTATGTAATGATGACTCACACCTCAGCACAACTGACTTACTTCATGTAGACTATCTGAGGGGCTTTACCCCAACACAGTTGTTGGGCGCTAAGTCGTTTCGTGGTTACAGAAGCGTGTACTATCGATACAAAGAAAAAATCAGCATCCTTCTAATGAAAGTGGGATGCTGATTTGCTATTTATGAGGGGCTTTCAGATTATATCGATACCTTGTAGTTATTTATCTGCGGCTTCTTATGATTTATTTGCGACTTTCTTGATTTATTTGCGAGTTCTCGATTTTATTTGCGACTTCTTGATTTTTATTTGCGGCTTCCCCGATATATTTGCGACTTCTTGATTTTATCTGCGGGTTTCTCGATATATTTGCGACTTCTTGATTTTTATTTGCGGGTTTCCCAAGATATCTGCGCTTTCTCTTGATTTATCTGCGGGTTTCCCCGGGATAGCTGCGCTTTCTCTTGGTTTATCTGCGGTTTTCCTAAAATATCTGCGCTTTCTCTTGATTTATTTGCGGGTTTCTCAAGATATCTGCGCTTTCTCTTGATTTATCTGCGATTCCCCGAGATATCTGCGCTTTCTCTTGGTTTATCTGCGGTTTTCCCAAGATATCTGCGCTTTCTCTTGATTTATCTGCGGGTTTCCTAAAATATCTGCGGGTTTCTCAAGATATCTGTGCTTTCTCTCAATTTATTTGCGGTTTTCCCAAGATATCTGCGCTTTCTCTTGGTTTATCTGCGGGTTTCCCAAGATATCTGCGCTTTCTCTCAATTTATCTGCGGTTTTCTCAAGATATCTGCGCTTTCCCACGGTTTATCTGCGGTTTTCTCACGACTTATCCGCATTTCCCAAACATCTACTCTCTCTCAAGGCCTCAGGCTATTTCCCTTCATACAAGTCCGCCAAAAACTTCACGGTTTCAAACATATTTGTTTTGCTCGCACCTTTGATGAGAATGGTGTCGCCTTGCTTAATGATTTTCTCCAGCAACTCATGGAGCTTCTCTTTGTTCGTAAAGTGATACATGTTTTTTGAGTTAAAGCCCGCTGCTTGTGCGGCTGCATTCATTTCTTCTGTGCGGAAACCGTACGTAATAAAAATATCAATGTCCTGCTCCTTAATATATTCGCCGACTTTTTTATATTCTGCCTCTCGCAAATCGCCAAGCTCCCGCATTTGTCCGATAATTGCGACTTTACGCCGCTTGGCAATGGATGACAATACATCAATCGCTGCTTTCACCCCTTGTGGATGTGAGTGCACCGTATCGTCAATCAAGGTAATTCCCCGTTTACAACGATACAGCGTCAAGCGGCGAGGTGGTTTTTTAAAGAGCAAGCCTTGTTTAATTTCCTGTGGGGTAAATTCTAAATAATCGGCAATTGCAATGGCATTTAAGGCATTGTACACATGATGCTCCCCTAAAATCGGAATAAAGAGCGAAATTTCTTTGCCCCGTAGCTTAATTTGGAATGTCATGCCGTCCTCTTTATAGCGTACATTATATGCCTTATAATCCGCATCCGTATGCACACCGACCGTTAAAATTTTCCCCTTAAACTGCTTCAGTGTTAAATAATTGGAGTTGGTATCATCTTTATTAATGACTAAAACGCCTCGCTGGTCCATTCCCTGAATCAGCTCTGATTTCGCTAAGGCGACTTGCCGCACATCGCCATCGAAGTTACCAACATGCGCTAGCCCAACATTCGTTACAATGCTCATCGTTGGTTGGATGATGCGGCAATGCTCTGTAATTACACCTTTATAGGCCATGCCATACTCCAACACCGCTGCCTCATAGCCATTCGCCAACTCGATGGCATGCTTTTTCGTATGCTCCGTCGTGTTCCAATAATCCTTTGCTTCAAAGGTCGACCATTTCGTGCGTAAAATCGATGATAAAAAGGCCTTTGTCGTTGTTTTCCCCGCACTTCCTGTAATCCCAATAATCGGCATATCTTGTCGGCGCTGTTTAGGTATTTTCGTTACGGGCTGCTCTTCCTGTGGCTTTTCTTGCTGCGCTTTATGCACACGCTTCGTCTGTCTTGCCTTCGCTAACACTTGCCTGTTTTCCGCTAAATATTTCGCATAGCGAATCGTATTTTGAACAACGTCTAGCTCTAAGTAAAATGTCGGGGGACAGCCTGGGCGCCAATTCACCTCATAAATCCATAGCTTCATATGTTGATCTAGGCCAACATCCACGCCAATTTCATCAATCATTTCGCCAAATTCCTGCATTTGAATCTGCTCCAAATGCTTCGCGAGCGATAATGAAAAATGCTCCAATGTACGCTTTAAATCAAATGCCTGCTCCGCGAACTCCTGCTGTAAAAATGGCTCTAAATAATTTGTATAGCCACCGTTATTAATGTTCGGCACTAAGCTGCCCGCTGGTGCTACGCGCGGATATACCGTCGTAACGACCCATTCGCCCTCCCCATTCTTTTGCACATGCAAGCGGAAATCAAATACTAAGCCCGATTTCGTGACAGAGCGAATATAGGGCTGAACAATAAATGTACCTGCCGCTAATTGCTCTGTTAATAAAGCATCGAGCTGCGACTTGGTATATTTCGTCGTTTCGCTATTATGCTTGACGGAATAGCTCGTGCCTTCCTTCGAAATAAAATAAATGCCTTTTCCTTTGCGCCCATCAATCGGCTTAAAGGCAACTGTTTGATATTTTACTAAATATTGATGCACCGTATCCATTTTTTGAATAATTTCTGTTGGAATAATGTATTTTGCAAAATCCTTATAGGCAAGTAAACGCTTTGCGACATTCCATTTATTTCCGATAGAATTTGTCGTAAATGGAATTTCCTTGCGTAGCTTCCCGATAATATCCTTGGATACCGCAAGCTTTTCAGGGCTTCCAGCATTATAAATGACATCCGGAAAAGGGCACTCCCTCTCCTGCCATGCCCCGTTTTCATAGACTTGCGCCAGTATGGTTTTCTTCGTAAAATTAACACTTTTCGGTGTGAAATAAAAAAAGTCAATTCCCTCCGCCTTCGCCACCGCTGCAAAGGCATACGATTTCAAAACGGTCGTCGGATCTTTGCGATGGTGCAGCATACCAATCGTCGTCAAACGTATCCCTCCTTCTACTATCTCTACTTATTAGATTCAAAGAATGGGAAAACGATTAGGACAGAAGCTGAAAAAGAAAGGATTGTTTGAAAAGATCACACCTTTTCAAACAATCCCAGTAAACAGAAAGCTTTCATCACGACGTTTTACTTTCATAAGGCTTCACTTTCGCAATAGTAAGCAATACAGCAGCACATTCCTCTAATGCTTGCCCGTCCTTAATTGCTAAAAATATATGATTTTCTCCGATACACGCTAAGCACGAGCCCGATCAGGCAAGCATTCATGACTGTCGGGGTTAAGCCATAGGTTATAAAGGGTAGTGGAACGCCGATAATTGGCGTAAGCCCAACACCCATTGCCAACGCATAAAGCGCCTGTGTCGCAAATAACGTACTTGCGCCAACAATAAGTAGCTTCGCAAAGGATGCCGGTTGGTGCATACTATGTTTACACATGCGAACAATCAGCCCGAGTAATAGAATTGCAACAGCTATCCCGACAAAGTAGCCATAATATTTAATCAATTGCAGAAAAACAAAATCAGTAGAATGTTCGATAAAAAAATCCGTTTCAATTGCGCCAAACCATTTAGCATTTTCCACAACTTCATTAATGCGTAAATAAACATACCCTGAGCCATCAGCATGTTCCACAGGATGAAAAAAGCCCTGTAGTCGATCCAGTTGATAAGGCTGGAATACATGATTCGACATAATCGCTAGGATCGAAATAGTGATAAGAGCAATCGCCCCGATAATTATGCCCATCTTCTGCTTTCTCTCAAAATGCCCTTTCAACAGCATCACAAACGACATCATAGAAAACACCAAAAGCGTTACCATACTTCCAGTAACAGCGATGGCAAGAGAACCAATGCCAACGAAGAAAAGCGCCCGCCACAGCTTAATGGCACGATTTGAAAATAAAACGGCCCATGCAATACAAAATAGCGGTAGCGTATGCCATACTGTTACCCTCAGTGAGCCAATGAAAAATATGCGCTCCCCATTGACCGTATGTGTTGAATAAAATAGCAATGCGAATAGGGCGAGAATGGCATAAAAAATAAAGCGCGTTTTCAGAAATCTTTGCACATCCAACAGAATGAAACAAACAATGATAATGATGGCTATGCCAATATGTAGCACGTGCCGCCAAAGCATCGAATCACTTCCTACCAATGGTAAAAAGCTACAAGCGACAAGCAATGCGACAAGCACAATAATTACCCAGTCCATTTTCGGCTTATGCACTTTGCCAAGCTCCTTCCCAAGCGTCATCGGGCTTCCCATATGCTGAACCGCTAACGCTTCTGCCTCCACCTCCTGATAGCCCTTATCCACCCATGCTTTTTTCGCATGATGGATATGCTGGTTAAGCTCCTTCTCCACATACTGCTGTGCAGGCTTTGAGCGAATAAATGATGTCACTTGTTGCAAAAATTGCTTACGATTCATTTGGCTTCACCTCATGTAGTAGCCTTTTAAATGACCATTTCGGCTGCACATCCTCTGCATATTTATGCAATCCCTGTTTCGTTAAACGATACGACTTTGTGCCTTGTTTATCCCAAAGCCCTTCCACATCGCCTGCTGCCTCTGCTTGATGTAGCTTAATAAAAACGAGCCCTTCATTTTGCCAAATGCTTTTCACACCTTTTACATGCAAGAGCTGAATAAGCTCTGTAGCCGTTCTATGCTCCGTTAATAGGGTAAAAAGCTCCCGCTCGATATCGGGCTGCATTTGATCACGAACTTTCATGCGTTGCTCCTCTGTAAAATGGACATCTGCAAATGTATTTTTTTTCATCGCCCGCTTTAAGTTTTTCAATCGCTCATCCATTACAATGCCTCCAATCGTGTTCTTAACAATGCTTTGCCTTTGCGCAGCCTTGTTTTCACTGTATTTTCATTCACTTGTAGGAGCGCTGCTATTTGTTTCATCGTATATTCTTCAAAGTAAAATAAGTAAATGACTTCACGGTAGATAACGGGCAACTGCATAACCGCATCTGCGAGTGCTGCATCCTCATCCTGCTGAATAATTTGCTGTTCGATTTCCTCATTACTATGAACATTATGTAAAACCGTATCGTCTGCTGTATAGATGTTTTGATTATGCCAGCTTTTCAAATAATCCTTCGCATGATTAATCGCAATGCGCCAAAGCCATGTTTTGAGCGAAGATTTTGCTTTATAGGTTGGTAACGCCTTATAGCATTTCAAAAAAATCTCCTGTGTTAAATCCTCCGCCACAGCTTCGTTATGAACATAGGCATAAACGAGCTGCAAAATGCTCTGTCCATACATATGCATAAGTGCCTCCACAACGTCCTCAGCCGTTTGCTCATCCTGCAATGTCACTACATCCTCCATCGTCTCCCCTCCATTTCACCCATTAGACGATTCCCACATTGAAAATGTTTGCAGGAAAATGAATTTCGCTTTGGCCATCTATCTGCTATGTCCAAAGCGAAATTTTAAAAAGCGTTTCTTGCCAATTTGCAAGACATCTCCCTCTTGTAATATTGTTGCCATTTCCTCTAAAGAAAGCTTATTTTCATTCAAAGCAATACCATTTTGCTTAATTAATCGTTGAAACTCACTTTTACTTTGCACAAGACCCCTTTCAACTAGCGCTGGCATCACATCATTCAAAGTCATCTGCTCGTTTTCTAGCAGCAATGTGGCAATATTGTCTGGAATTTTTCTTTTTTGAAAGGCTGTTGCAAAATATGCTTTCGCAGCTAGCATCGCTTCTTGCCCATGGTATAAAGCGGTAATAATTTCCGCTAATTCGATTTTAATATCTCTCGGATTTTCTCCGTCAGCCAAGCGCTGTTCAATTTGCTGAATCGTTGTTGGATGTTCATCTGTTGCTAGCTCAAAGTATTTGATAATAAGTTGATCTGGCACTTCCATTAATTTTTTAAACATCACTTCAGGCGCTTCATTGATGCCGATATAATTATTTAAGCTTTTGCTCATTTTTTCATTGCCATCAAGCCCCTCCAATAATGGCATAAAGATGGCGATTTGCTTCTCCATCCCTACATGCTTTTGCAGTGTGCGCCCCATTAAGATGTTAAAGGTTTGGTCCGTGCCGCCTAGCTCAATATCTGCTTGCAATTCAACTGAATCCTGTGCCTGCATCAGCGGGTAGAAAAATTCATGAATGCCGATGGGTACTTGCGCTTTATAGCGCTTTTGGAAATCATCACGCTCTAAAATGCGTGCAACCGATGTCGTAGCAGCTAATTTAATGACCTCCTCAAACGTCAAATTGGCTAACCATTCACTATTAAAGCGCACCATCGTTTTGGTTGTATCCAACACTTTAAATATTTGCTCACAGTACGTCTTCGCATTTGCCTTTACTACTTCATCGCTTAATGCCACACGCCCCTTGGATTTTCCTGTTGGATCACCAATGCGTCCTGTAAAGTCTCCAATGACAATGACCGCGTGATGCCCTAAGTCTTGCAGTTGCTTTATTTTACGTAAAACAACCGCATGACCTAAGTGAATATCAGGTGCAGATGGGTCTAAGCCTAGTTTAACAATCAATGGCTGTTGTCTTTCATAGGAGCGCTGCAACTTCTCCTGCAATTCCGCTACATCGACAATGCGATCCGCCCCCTTCTGAATCATCGCTAGCTGCGCTAATGGCTGTAAAAACATATGAATCTCTCCTTTTTTATTCAAAAATAAAAACCACCAGTAGAACTGGTGGTTTTCTCTGCGCGTGAAACGCTGGG
>NZ_PYWN01000055.1 GCF_003049505.1 Metasolibacillus meyeri | reverse complement strand
AACCCTAATATACAAACACCACTGATAATTATACAGTTAAATTAATTTCATTGGATTGGAGCTATCTACAAAAGAAAATTTGAAAAGATAAACATTTTTATTGGAAATTTATTATTCAAAACACATAGTAGCACTAGAGGTAGCTGTATTAAAATTGTTTGACTACTTATAGCATGTGTTAACTAGAAATGAGATTCAAGTTTACTAATGATCAAACGGAGAATAGAAATAAAATAAGTGAAGCATTAGTATTTAAATAAACATTGATAGCACTCAATTTGAAAAATCCTGTGCGATTGCTAAGCATTTTCCATAAGGAATGTAGTATAATATAGAAAGTGGTAGATGGCTATAGTTATGTAGCAATGCGAGAGAAAGAGAGGATGGCTGAACATGGCTGAAAAACAACCAACATCATTTGTACAACCAACGCCAATAGGGAAAGAAGAGCTAGGGCAAATCGAAGTGGCCCCTGAGGTAATCGAGGTCATTGCAGGGATTGCTACAACGGAAGTTGAAGGTGTAGCGGCGACGCGCGGAAGCTTTGCATCAGGCGTTGTGGAGAAATTTGGTAAAAAAGTTCATTCAAAAGGGATTAAGTCTGCGATGTCAGAGGATGGTCGCATCGTCATTGATGTGTTTTGCTCAGTGAAATATGGCTTTACGGTTCCGAAAGTGGCTAAGGATATTCAAGCATCCATTCGCCAAGCGATTTTTAATATGACAGCAATCGAGACGAGCGAAGTGAATGTCCATATTACTGCCATTCAATTCGACAATGTTAGTGTAAATAAAGCATAAAATAAGAGACCGCTCAAGCGGTCTCTTTTCATATCATATGCGCCCAGTATGCGTATGAACTGTTCCTAAGGCAGGAGTGGAGGTTGGCCAAAGAGCAATGGTATCTGTGGTGATGTGAAATCTGAAGGAAAAACATCGGTCCAAGGAACACGAATCTCATGCAAGGTCAGATATGATTGAGTGAAACGAAAATTTGCATATATAACTATGGAAACTATTTTAAGAAGGGAATAAAGGGTGCATTATTATGTTATTTTTTGTGTATATGGGATTCTACTTTATGCCGATATTGGGTATTATATTTTGTTTAAATCTTGTTAGTATTATAAAAAAAATTAAACAAGATGAGAAAACGGCTAAAAATACTTTTTGGTTAACTATTTCTTTTATATGGATAATATGGACTATTATGATTTTCCCATCTTTGAAATGAAGAATAATAAACTCAAAAAAATGATGTACTTTCAGAAGTGTACTAATAGAAACTTAACCTAATGTTTAAAGCCCCTCTATGACAATGTTGTAGAGGGGGTGATCCCCGAACCCAAAAGGCAGAAACAAAGGTGAGCTAAGAGCAAGGGTGTCTGTGAAAGAATTGGTAGAAACTTTGAACAAGAACCAGAGTTTACATGTTCTCTCTGGAAAAGCAGACGAGTGGGGAAATACCTGCAAGCGCACTGCGAATAGCTCCATATTACAGCAATCCAATTTGACAATGTCAGTGTAAATAAGGCTTAAAGATGAGAGGCTCCCTAGTGGGTAGACATGCAAAATATATTTATCCACTTATTGGGGGGGATTTTACAAGTATTCAAACACATTATACGACTCCATTTGGCAGGTGATTACGCCTTCGAAAGTTACTATGACAATTTCAATTGAATCAAAATATGCTGAAAGAACAGCGGTTAAAATGGAAATATTCCTGTTGTAAAAAGTCCTGCTTTATCAGCTATAATGGGTGTTTTTATTAATTCTCTTCACGATGTTTAAATTCAATTTCATTGCTTAAAAAGGATTTTTGAAACGACGCATTAACATTTTTAGTTGTAGAGACGGTGTACTGTTCAACCATACCAAATTCTACTTTATATTGATAAATTAAATTACTCTCATCCTCAAAAATCACGCTTACACTCCAAACAGGTAATTTAGAAAATTTCCCCTCAATCGACTTAATCTCTTGAAGATCACATCCTCTATCATTTAGTAAATACTCTTCTACTTTTTTTCTAATTTCATTTTTTTATTTCCACATAAAAAA
>NZ_PYWN01000054.1 GCF_003049505.1 Metasolibacillus meyeri | reverse complement strand
GTTTGGGGTGATGCGCCAGTTATCACTGATGAAAGCAAGTTAGTATAAGTCCCCTTATGCGTAGTAACTGTCAGTCACTTAGATTGGCAGTTTTTTATTATTTTAATAATCCCAAACGTTTGGGATTTTGAAAGAAAATTCTTGGAGAAATTACAAAGTAGCCTTCCACAATCATCTGTGGAAGGCTATTAATATAGTTTAAATAAAATCGGAAATTTTAAATTGATTCCATTCATTTTTGCTTTCTTCTCTTTCTGGGCTAACACAATATTGATTGAATATAAAATCTTTATTCTTGCTCACGTAGTTAATTAAGTAATTACAAATAATTAATCTAGCTTGTTTTAAACCGTTACTCTTATTTCCTCTAACCTCTCCTATTAGGACAGGGGATTGTTTGGGAATATGCAAAATTACGTCATAATCGCCGGTGTTTCGAGATCCATTTGTTTCAAAATACAATTCATTGTAAGCCTCGTGTTGACTTAATGGTTTTGGCATAGTCGGCATGCTTTATCACTCCTAAATTTATGCTTACTTCAAATATATGTTTAGTGAAATAAATTTATTAAAATCATCGCTCAACCTTGAGCGCTTTATTACGAAAAAAGGAAGTGTTTAAATGGAGAAATATATCGCGTTAATTAGCGGTGTAATAGGAACAGTTATATCTTATTTAATTGGAGGCCTAGGCATGGCCGTAACAGTACTTATTGCCCTTATGGCATTGGACTACGTAACAGGTCTAATGCAAGCTGCCGTAAATCAAACATTAAACTCACGTGTAGGATTTAATGGTTTTATCCGTAAAATTTATTACTTAATGATGGTTGCCTCTGTTTATTTAATCGCGCTTGTGATACCTGGTATCGGTTATGCGGGCGATGGTGCTGCCATCGCTTTTTGTGTGCTCGAATTTATTTCAATCACTGAAAACGGCACAAAAATGGGGCTATGGATGCCTAAATTTGTACAAGATTTATTAGCAGTTGTTAAAGATAAAACAGGAGAAGGCGGTGCAAAATGAGCTATACATTCAAACAAAATTTATTGCCAGCAAGTAAATACTCGTTGAAGTCACCATTTGCTATGAAGCCTGAGTATATCACAGTACACAACACCGCCAATGATGCTTCGGCAGCGAATGAAGTTGCTTACCATAATCGCAACAATAATCAAGTCAGCTACCATGTGGCCATCGATGATAAAGAAGTTATACAGTGCATCCCATTCGATCGCAACGCATGGCATTGTGGCGATGGGCAAGGTGACGGAAATCGGAAATCTATTGGTATTGAAATCTGTTACAGCAAAAGCGGGGGCTCTCGTTATGTAGCAGCCGAGGAAAATGCGGTGCATTGTATTGCATCGATACTCTATCAGTACGGTTGGAGTATTGATCGCATTAAAAAGCATCAAGATTGGAGTGGCAAATATTGTCCCCATCGTATTTTAGATGAAAAGCGCTGGGATAGCTTTAAGGCACGCATAAAAAAAGCGCTGGATGCTTTAAAGGAAAAAGAAGAGGTGAAACAAGTGGAATTATTAACTTCAACAGGACGTGCCGAAATTCGTACATTACTAAAAAAAGCACGTACTCAAGGTATTATCAGTGCTACAGTACACACAGACGTAGCTATCGCAAAATACGACGATATACAGCTATTAAGCTACCAAGCCGCTGTGGTTAATCGAACGTACAAATAATGTGAAAGCCCACCTTTCAAGATTTTAAAAAAAAAATTTTTTTTAAATTTTTTCACTAGTGTCGCATTAAAATAATTAATTGCACTATTGTAAAATGAATTTTC
>NZ_PYWN01000053.1 GCF_003049505.1 Metasolibacillus meyeri | reverse complement strand
CGTCGGCAGCGTCAGATGTGTATAAGAGACAGGTATAACAATTATAGGGTATATATATTTGTTAAAAAGAGAAAAATAATGATATAGAGGAATATTTTTCAGCTATTCAGATAATAATAAATGGATATAGAATATTGCTAAGGTAAAAATGTTTAATGTTGTAAGTGTAGTAAATCATTTAGTATACAAGTAATCTTGATTAAGAACAAATGTTCTTTTATAATGAGAGAGGATGATAGTATGGATGATGTTAGAGTAAATAAGAAAGTTTATTCTGTGGCACGAACTTTGGAGAGGGATACATTACAATTATCTGTCGAAGTCTTATACTTAGGCAATATTTTAGAAAGTTTCATGAAGTTGAATCGGCAGTTAAGTGAAATGCTACATAGAACCAACGAAGGCAACAAGTTTGATAGATTGATTATAGATTTTTTAGCTCTATATGAAAATATCGATGCGCAAACAGAGGGGTTGAAAGAAAAAACAAAAAAGTTAATAGAAGTAATTGAAAGGGGGGATATCGAAATTGATGAATTAAAAAGAACGGACACAACGTCTGCAAACGTTGCGACCCATTAAAAAGAAAAACATGGTTATTATAACATCCAAAAGAAACAACGACAATAGTGTTGGGAGGCGGATGCATGAATGTAAAAGAAATGACAGTATTAATGCAAAATCATACAACTGAGATTATGGATTTATCAATTAAAATGGTTTATTTAGAGGCAATACAAAATGCAGTTAGCCAGTTGATGGAGAGGGTAGATGAAATTTCTGCAAATAATTGGCATATCGAACATGGAGTAATTTATGCTGTATTTATCGAAATAGAAAAAGCTTTAAGGTTGATTGACTTTGCTTTTGTTTCTCTTTATGATCGCATGGATGTAAAAATAAACTCAATTAAAAATAATTCCGTCATGATTACTGATATGTTTGAACAATGTATTAACTGAGAATTTACCAACTTGTGTGAATAATCTTAAATATGAGAAAAGCCCCTAATCAAATGAGATAGGGGCTTTGATTAATTTGCGCAAGTTAATCAAAAATTTTTAATCTAGTATTGTTGTAAAGAAAACTACTTTTCCATAAATTTTTAAATCCAATTCGGTGTTTTTAGGAATAACTATATCTTTGAACCTATTGTCAGCGGATTCAGCTTTAAATAAAACAAAGCCATCAATATCTTGTGGAGCAAATCGCTTCAATGAATATTCACCATCGTGCTCAAAAACCACAATATCACCTTGTTTGTACTCTAACTTATCTAACACCTTCGCTACCACAATAGAACCATTTTGGATGATTTTATTCATCGATTCTCCATCAACTGTCATTGAGAATAAATTATCTGCTGTAGCATGCTTCCCTAGTAACTGTGATGGAATTTGGATGTTATCAACCTCAGTTGTTTGAATTCCTTCTATTACTGCTAATGCTCCAGCGGCTATGTTACCAAAATGGGGAATTTTGATTGAATTCAAAGTAGTAACATAAGGTGCCATCTCTTCTTTTAATATTGAATTTCCTTCATAATTTTTATCTTCTGTAATATCTGATTTCAACACTCCAAAATAATCAGCTAATAACTGAATTTTATCTATACGAGGATATTTCCTACCGTTAAACCAACTATATACTGTAGTTTCAGACACACCATATTTCTCTAATGCATTAAAAACATCAATTTTTTTCTTGTTTTTTTGTTCTAACAGCCTATTAAGGTTATTAGCCAGTATTTTTCTTTGTTCCTGTGCAGTAATTTCACTTTTACGCATTATTTTCACCTCCATGATATAGTATAGCCCTTAAAGTGCGGAATATGCAATGAAAATTTCGAAAAAACCGCACTTAAAGAGTTGACACCGCACTTTTGGTGCGATATATTCATATTAATAAAATAAGGAAGGTGATTAAAATGCCAAAAACAATATCCATCAAAGCTGCTCGAGTAGAAAAAGGATATTCTCAAGAAGCGCTAGCTCAAAAACTAGGAGTAAGTAAACGTACCATAATTTCATGGGAGAATGGAGATGTTTCTGTAAAACCTGTAAGCATGTTTGCGATTGCATATGTGTTAGGCTACAACATCGATGAACTTCGTGTACCAACAAAAAAATTTAGAGAATCACCGCACTTAAAGTACGGTTAAGGAGGCTATAACATGAATCAATTGCAAGTTATTTACCAACAAAAAGTACTTAACAAAAACTTTGAGGTTTATGGAACATATGAAAATCCACTCTTCCTAGCTAAAGATGTAACAGCCTGGATTGAACACTCTCAACCTTCAAAAATGCTTATCACAGTTGATGAAGATGAAAAGCTGAGAGGAACAATATTCCTCTCAGGTCAAAAACGTGAAATGTGGTTTCTGACAGAGGACGGTTTATATGAAGTACTTATGCAATCGCGCAAACCAATCGCAAAACAATTCAAAAAACAAGTTAAAGCGATATTGAAAGAAATTAGAACACAAGGTGCTTATGTACATGCTGCAGATGACGAAGACGAAGTGACAATACTTGCTAAGGGTATGTTGGCTGCCCAAAGAGCTATGGAACGTAAAGATAGATTGATAGCCGAACAAAAATTAGTTATCGAACAACAAAAACCAAAAGTTCTATTCGCTGAGGCTGTACAAGCGAGCAGTACATCTATATTAATCGGAGAATTCGCAAAAATATTAAAGCAAAATGGCGTTGACATTGGACAGAAAAGGTTGTTTCAGTGGCTGCGCAAAAATGGTTATCTCATCAAACAAGAGGGAACTGAGAAAAATTTACCTATTCAACGTTACATCGAGCGAGGTTGGTTTAAAGTTCGTGCAACCATCATTAAACGCACGGAAGGTGACGTTCAGGGCGGAACGACACTTATTACAGGTAAAGGGCAAGTGGAGTTGACAAACCTTTTATTAAAGGAATTTAAAAATGAAATTGCATAGGAGGTCAATATGGAAAAATTAACTCCAGAACAAACGGAAAATTGTTTGAAAAAGTTATCGGATTTATTGAATTATCTTAACGATGAAGATATTATTTTCGAATTTGATAGCTCCCTAATCGACAGATTAATTCGATGTTACGAAGTTTTAAAAGTGAAATGTGGAGATATTCCAAACGAACAAACTGAGCGATTAGAGAGATATTCAAAATGGTATTTGAAAAGTCTTACAAATGAACTTGATAGCTAAAAATCAAAAAATGTTTTCTCTTTTAATCTTTTAGATTTTTCAATATCTAGTTGGACAGTCACGTCTTTTGCATCTGAAATGTTTGTATTGATTATATCTTTTGTATGAATCCATATTTCAGCTGTAGTTGGTGTTTCCTTATCTATTTGAATGTCACTTATACAATCAAATACACCATCTTGATTTTTAACGAATACAAACATACTAGGATGATTTTGTTTTACAGCTATAATTACATCTTCTTTTAAAGAAATAAACAATCGGTCATGCATGTGATAACGTGTTTTGAATTGTTTACCGTCAATAGTTTCTAACATTGAAATCCGAGCAGTCATTGTATCACCCCCAATCTTACTAATAGTTTAACAGATTGGAGTATTAAAATAGGAGGGTTTATATGAATCAATTACCACGAAATATTAGCAGCTTGGAAGTTGCGGAAATGGTCGGTCGTGACCATAAAAATGTAATGCGTGATATTGCTACAATTTTAAGTCAATTAGATGAGCTCAAAATTGAGCCAATCTCTTATTTTGTTGAATCGGAGTATAAAGACAGTTTAAATCGTTCGAAACCATGCTACTTGCTTACAAAACAAGGGTGTGAATTATATGGCAACCGAATGACAGGCGTAGACGGAACGGCATTTTCCGTTAAGTACATCGAACGCTTCAACGAAATGGAAGAACAACAAATTAATTTCACGATGCCACAACCAACGCAAGCGGAACTAATCGCTATGATGGCGCAGCATAATGTTGAACAAGAACGCCGTTTGAATGAAGTGGAACAGCGTCAAAACCAACTAGAAGCTAAGCAAGATAACATCACTGAAATAATCGCACTCAATCCAACGGAGTGGCGCAAAAAGGTTTCTCGTATTCTTAGTAAAATTGCTGAAAGTCGTGGGGGTTTCGAAGCTCATAAGCAAGTACGTAATGAAAGTTACGAATTGTTAGAAGAAAGAGCTAGATGCAAATTAAATATTCGTATTGCAAACAAACAGAAGAACCTTTTATTAACCGGCGTAGGGCGTTCTACTATATCCAAAGTATCAAAGATTGATGTTATTGCAGATGATACACGCTTAACCGAAATTTATCTAGCGATAGTGAAGGAAATGGCTATAAAATACGGCGTTAAAGCAGAAGGGTTGGGAGCTTGATGAAAAAAGAGGATACAGGTCCGCAAATCTCTATACAAACTCAAAAACAAATGCATGCCTTTTTCATGCGAACTTCCGCACCAAGAATATACGCAAAAATGATGGAAGAGAAAAAACAAAATAACACTAATTTCAATAATTGCAACGGAAAAGAAGCGATGTAAGGAAAGGAGAACGTCATGAATGCGATTGAAGTATTACGTAAAATGACAGAAATCGTTGATAAGTACGGGCTAGCCAACTCGGTGCTAGCCACGACTTACGGCGTTGTAAGTGGTGCTCAAATAGCACTCAAAAATGATGGAGCAATAAAAAATATACCTAATGTAAAGCAACATAAACCGAAGTACAGGGGTTCAGCTGTTGAATATTACGTAGAAATTGACGGCGTTAAATTGTTTACCTGTACTACATGATTGTTAGAAAGGAGTGAATAAAATGAAACCAGCAGTACGTTTAGCACAAATCGAACTTGATACTCCTAACTGGGAGGACAATCCTGAACTTGTAGCAGAGGTCAAAAGACTACGTAAATTAATCGGCTACGGTAGACTACCGAACGATGTGAAAGCGAGAAACTATAACTATATAGTTTACGAAAATGGGCAGAAGGTTTTTGAAGGTACGTGTAAAGAGGTTGCATCCTATCTAAAGATAAGTACGCAAACAGTGCGTAATCGAGTTTGGAGTGGGAAAGAAGGTCGTCAAGGCTCAGCTAAAGGCATAAGGATTGAACGCATTATTTTAAAAAGAAATGAAATCGTAGGTGAAGTAGATGAAGTGGTTTAAAAACTGGAAGTGGGCGAAGTTATCAACCGTTGAAAGGTTATGGTGCGCGTCAAAAAGCATAAAAAAATAGCTGCTTAATCGTTGGAGCGATTAAACAGCAAGTACAAAGGAAAGTTGATATTGATATGCAAGTCCCATTATAACACATGGGATTAGAAAGGGCGAATGGATATGAACGAAAAACAAAAAGAACAATTAATTAAATTAATGCGAATGCCAGTTGGTACTACATTACAAAAAGGAAATAGAAAACGTATTTTACTAGGACTTTCGCCAGGTTTCATTATTTATACAACACCCAGCAAACCAAAGGGAAGAACAATGGAAAATATCGCATCTTTTATGAAGTGGGCAGAAGGTGCGGAAGTAATTTACTAATACACGACATTGCGAGCAAAAGCTCGCTCTCGTCAAGCAGCTTAAAAAGCGCAAGGTTGGGCGCACTCCTCATTTTTAAGTTGCTTGATGGGATTCCATCAATATATTGCGAGGTAGGTGAATTGAATGTTTGGTTATGAAGTCAAGTGCCCATATTGCGAGCACGTAAACGACGTATCAGACGCATTACAGGAATTAGACAGCGACAACATGACTGATTGGGAATGCGAGAACTGCGAACGAGAGTTTGAATTACAAGCCGAGTTTGAGCCATCTTGGAGCGCTAGCAAAATCGTATATGCCGAATGCGAAAACTGCGGTGATGTTAGCAGAGATTTTAAACAACGTGGACAGCTTTATCCTTATCCCGAAATGTATAAGGTCGATGTGCTTTGCGAGCCTTGTTGGCGCAATGGTGTATTGGCAGAGTTGAAAGATTAAAAAACCACTGCTAGGAACAGTGGCTTTGAAAAAACTTTAATTAACAAAAATTATAACACAGGAGGGTCTGTTTTATGAAGAAAATTGAATTAATGAATTTGAAATTGCAAAACTTCAAAGGCGTACAAAATTTATCGGTAAACGTAGAGGGCGGAAATGCTCGTATTTTTGGAGATAATGCAACAGGAAAGACAACGGTGTTTGACGCATTTCTTTGGCTGCTATTTGACAAAGATAGCAATAACGATTCGAAGTTTGCTATCCAAACATTAACTGACAGAGGCAACAAGGTACACAACTTAGAGCATACCGTAGAAGGTGAGTTCCTTGTAGATAGTGTTAAGGTTCATTTTAAAAAAATCTACAAAGAGAAATGGACAAAAAAACGTGGACAAGCCCATCAAGAATTTTCTGGCTATACAACGGAGCACTTTGTAGACGAGGTACCAGTTAGTAAAAAAGATTATGAAACAAAAGTTGAATCAATTGTACAAGAGGGTGTATTTAAACTATTAACTTCACCTACTTATTTTAATGAAAACGTGAAATGGCAGGACCGCCGAAATATTTTGCTTGAAATATGCGGCGACATTTCGGACGAGGATGTTATTGCATCAGATGCTGCGCTGGCAAAATTAAATGATGTTCTTAGAGGTAAATCAATTGATGATAAGAAAAAAATCATTGCCAGCAAGAAAAAACACATCAATGACGAGTTAGAAAAGATTCCTGTACGCATTGACGAAATCCACAAAATGATTCCAGAAATGAAGGTGGATGTGGACGCGTTAAATAAGCAAGTTACTTCATTAGAAACTGAAATCAACGGATTAAAAGACCAGCGCTACGCTGTTACAAACGGCGCCGCTTTATTGGATAAACAGCATCAAATAAAAGAGCTGGAAATGCAACTAAACGATTTCAAACGAACTTTCGAAGCGGATAGCAAGCAAGAAATTTACAAGCTACAAACGCGTATTCAGGAGCTACAGGGCAATGTTCAAATTATCAAGTCAGAAATTCGAACAAATGATTTTGAGAAAAATGCTACTGAGCATGAAATTAAACGATTAAATGAACACATTTCCGATAATGAGCAATCTATGCAGCGATTACGTGAAGAATATGCCGTTTTAAATGCGCAGGTATTTGAGTACAACGATGAATGTGAATGCCCAACGTGTAAGCAAACCCTACCAGTTGAACAAGTCGAGGCTGTACGTGCGGAGGCATTAGCGCAGTTTAATGAACGCATTGCTAAGCGCAAAGCAGAAATTAAAGCAGAAGGACCAGTATTTGCTACGGAAAATAAAGATATTCAAGCGCAAATCCAAGCGAACAATGACAAGCTAAATTCTGTTGTAATTCCTAAATCGGAAGAGCTACACGGAAAATTAGCATCAGTAGAAAAAGAGTTAGCGAAATTCAATGAAAAATTACAGCAAGCACAAACGGCAGTTCCAGATGTAACAGCAGCGGATCAGTACAAACAATTATCAGCTCAAATTTCTTCTTTGAATGAAGAAATTGCAAACATGAAGCTGAATGCAAATGAGGTTGTTGCAGATATTGACGCAAATATTCGTCAGCTTGAGCAAGAAAAACAGGGCGTGAATGCCGAGCTGGGGCAACTAGCAAATGCAGAAAATCAACGTAAACGTATCGCTGAATTAGAGGCAGACCAGCAACGTTTAGCCGCTGAATACGAGCAACTGGAAGGTAACTTATATCTAATCGAAACATTCACTCGTAAGAAAGTTGAAATGCTTACAGAGCGCATCAACAGCAAGTTTAAATATGCTCGTTTCAAATTATTCGAAGAGCAGGTCAATGGTGGACTTAACGAAGTATGCGAAACATTATACGAGGGTGTGCCATACGGCAGCGGTTTAAATAATGCAGCGAAAATCAATGTCGGTTTAGACATCATTAACACATTATCTGAGCATTATGGCATTTTAGCACCTATTTTCGTAGATAATGCCGAGGCTGTAACGAAGTTTATCGATGTAGAGTCACAGCTTATTAGCTTGGTAGTTTCAGAGAAGGACAAGCAGTTAAGAGTTGAATTAGATCCAATCGAATTGAAGGAGGCAATTTAATATGTCAAATGCAATAGCAAATCAACATAACCAAGTGGTGCAAAAAGAAAAACAAAATGCTTTCGTAACGAAAGTAGCTCAAAAAATAGAGCAAATGCAAGAGCAGGGGCAAATTAGTTTACCGAGTAACTATTCAGCAGCCAATGCTTTACAAGCAGCTTACTTTACATTAACAGCGGTTGATTTCAAAACAAAAGTTGCCTTAATCGATAAAGTAACACCGGAATCGGTAGCGTTTGCGCTTCAAGATATGGCAATTCAAGGTTTATCGGTTGCAAAGAAACAAGGATATTTCATTGCATACGGTGACAAATTACAGTTCCAACGTTCTTATCATGGTACACAAGCAGTTATTAAACGCTTAACAGGCATTAAAGAAATTTGGGCAAACGTCATCTGGAAAGGTGAAGAATTTGAAGTCGAGTATAACGAGCGTGGAGTACTCACTTTCAAATCACATAAGGCAGATTGGAAAGCGGCAACAGGTCAAAAAGAAGATATTGAGGGTGCTTATTGCATCATTGAACACGAGGATGGACGACAGTATTTAACTGTAATGACAATGGCAGAAATTTTAACTTCATGGTCACAATCTAGTAATCAATCCGTACAGAACAAATATCCGCAGGAAATGGCGAAACGTACCGTTATCAACCGTGCAGCAAAAGCATTCTTAAACACTTCGGATGACAGCGATCTACTTGTAGATGCTATTAATCGAACAACAGAAAATGAATTTGAACCGCAAGTTAAAGACATGGGGGATGTGCAAGAGGTTCAGTATGAAATTGCACAAAATGCCAATTCGGAGGAATTAGATATTGCCGCAACAACAGAGACCGATAAACCAACGAAAAAACAGACAGTAGAAGTTATTGAACCTGTTCAGGATGAAATTAAGCAGGAACAACTATTCCCTGATGATGATCCTGGTTTCTAAAAATGATTGATATTCAAACATTAGCAACAGGTTCAAAAGGCAACTGCTATCGCGTAAGTGATGGCAGTACAGCCTTACTTTTAGAAGCTGGTATCAGTTTTTCAGCAATCCAAAAAGAACTTGGTTTTAAAACTTCTAAAATAGCGGGTGTGCTTATATCTCACGAGCACCAAGACCACTGTAAAGGCGTAGAGGGTTGTTTAAAGCGTGGAATGACAATTTATATGTCAAAGGGCACAAAAGACGGTATGGGCTTAAATAACGAACAAATTCGCGTTATTAAGAGTAAGGAGCAGTTCCGAATTGGCACGTGGACTATTTTGCCTTTTGATGTGCAGCATGATGTAAACGAGCCGTTGGGGTTTTTACTACAAAGCGACAACGGTGGCAAGCTCTTGTTTGCTACTGACACATACTACGTCAAATATCGCTTCACAGGGCTTACACACATCATGATTGAGTGCAATTATGACCAACAGACATTGGACGAAAATGTTGAGAGTGGGCGTGTACACCCAGCAATGCGTAAACGTGTCATGCAGTCGCATTTTTCACTCGAAAATCTATTAGACTTCTTTTCTGCTAATGATTTGAGCGAGGTTGAAGAAATACATTTGCTTCACTTATCGGACAACAACAGTAACGTGGAGCGCATTTTTAAAACAGTAGCAAGAGCTACAGGCAAAATGATTTATATACAATAAATAATATCGAGGGCTTAAAAAGTAAGGAGGGCTAGGGCAATGGCTGAATCGAACATTATTCAGTTTGAAGGTATTTTGTCTAAGGGCTATGGCATTATTCCGAAAATGGTCACTCGCGACAAAGAATTATCAATAGAAGCAAAAGCGATTTATGGCTATTTAGCAGCATTCGCAGGACAGGACCACCAAGCGTTCCCTGGTGTAAGCCTTATATGCGATGAATTGAATATTTCGGAAAACCGTTATTTAAAGCACCGAAAACAACTGATCGATAAAGGATACATCGAAGTAAAACGAGAGCGAACCGAGAATGGTTTCTCGAAAAATATCTATATCTTAAAACAAATTATCGACTGCTCCGTATCCATTCAAAACGTAGGCATACAAAACGTAGGCATAGGAAACGTAGGCATACAAAATGAAGGTACTATAAGTAACAGCTCTATAATTAACAACTCTAAAAATAACAAAGATATAAATACACCACCACCTACTATTATTAATAATCATAGTAATGGTATCCCCCAAGTGGATGCAGGGTGGGGGTTGGTGATGGAATTCTATGAAAAAAATATTCATCCAATGCCATCACAACTCGTTATTGAAAAGTTAGGATTCATGTATGACATACATCCAATTGGTGAGTTGGCTGTCGAAGCATTAAAAATAGCAGTATTAAATAATGCTAAGAACAAAATTTATTATGCTGAATCCATTTTAAAACGATGGAATGAAATGAACTTCACAACAGTAGAACAAATTGAAAAAGAGCGAGGTGAAAAGCATGCAGGAGATAAACCAAGCGAACAGCGAAGCTCTTTCGAGGATACGTTCGGGCATAAAGTGGACTTCTGAGAGATGTGAAACACATAACATTCAATACATGGAAATTGAAAAAGAAGAAGGTAAATGGGAATCTGTATGCCCACGCTGTCGATTAGAAATTGAAAATGAAAAGTTCCAACAGCAGATGCAGCAAGAAATACATGAGCAAGTCCAACGTAGAAAATACAATACATTAGCTTCTAAAAGCTTAATACAAGATGACTCTATTAAACTAGCGCGCTTTGATAACTATGAGGACTTAGGGGCAGAGGAACGCGTTAATAAGCAGCATGCATTACGTATTGTCGAAAGATATAAAAAAGGGGAACGCTTCAACTTATGGATTCAATCGCTTATTACAGGGGTAGGAAAGTCACATTTAGCAATGGCGATTCTAAAAGCTCTTAATAGTTTAGAGGTTAGCACTCTCTTTATTGACATTGATGAAATGCTACGAAAAATTCGCTCAAGCTTCGATGATAAAGAAAGCCCTTTTACAGAGGCGTATTTCATTGATTTGTGCTCAAAGGTAGATTTCCTCGTCCTAGATGATTTAGGGGCTGAGACAGGCGATATAGATACCGGAAAACGTGCATCTGATTACACTAGTCGGATATTAAGAGCAATCATGAATGGTAGACAAACAAAAAGCACAATTATTACTACGAATTTGAATAGTGAACGTTTAAATAAAATTTATGACCGTAAAGTTATCAGTCGCATGATGACAAATATCGAATCAATAGTATTTGAAAAAGCGAAGGACAAGCGTATTTCAAAAATTAACTTTTGAGGTGATGGTATGGCGAAGGCGAAAGAGAGGCGTGCGAAGGGGTGGACGTCCATACAAGGTGAATATGTCATGTGTCCAGTGCCAGATTGCGGACACATGGGAGCGATGATTACTAAGGCGCATTGTCGGATAGCTCATAATTTGGAGCGTAGTGAGGTAGAAAAACAGTTTGGCGGTGCCTACAGGGTGCTAAAGAGACAGGGAGGGCGATGAGGAATGACAGGGAATTGTAGAGAAATCATTTTTTTAGCATATCTCAAATATCTCAAACACTTAGCGAAAGTAGTAAGTATAGATTTCAAGCACCGTGAAGTAACTGTATTGCTTCTAGGTAACGAGGAAGCAGGTGAATTCGAATTTAGTTTTAGTGAGATTGAGCTTATGGAATTTACAGGATTAAAAGACATGAATGGCAAGAGGATTTATTCGGGTCACATAATCAAACAAGCTTATATTACTCGCGAAAATGAAGATGGCATTAATTACACAGGTCATCACATCGGAAAGGTGATTATTACGGCTAGTAAAGGTGTATGTATGCCGAATCCGTGGGTATTTGATGATGAAAGGGATAAACCTTACAAAGCGAATCAATACAAGACTGTTGTAGGTTATCGTTGTGAAATCATCGGAAACATCCATGAACACAGTCATTTATTGGAGGTGCAAGCATGAATATAGAGGCGATTAAAGAGCGAGTATCAAGTATTAGTTTAAGTGATGCATTTTGGCAGCATCCCCTGACTAGAGTTAATGTCACGAAAGATTTAATTAATTTAGTTGATAAGGTTGAACACTTGCAAACAGAATTAGCCAAACTAGATGAATGTTTTGAAGTCATGAAGAAAACAGTTTTTAAGCTGCAAGATGCAAATGAACAATTTCAGGAAGCACTTGAGTTTTATGCAGACGATGACTGGTATCACCTCAAACAGGATGGCGAAATTGTCATTTTAAAAGATGGCGGGGATATAGCGCGCGAGGCATTGGGATTGGCAGGTGAATCAAATGACTAACTATTTCACATATCTAGGCTACAACGGACCACCGCCATTAGCGATTATCTTGTGGTACAAGCCAAATGAGGACAAACCCTCTTCCAAAACAGTTTGTTTTGACGAACAACAAGTAATGGACGTTTACAACCGATATTTAACGCCTAGCGACATGTACAGCAAGCTTAAACCGTCAATCCATATCATTGAGCCTAACGAAATTAAAACGGCTGTACGAGCTTCCTAGAGTGCTAAAAAGGGGTGATAATATGAATTACATTTTATTCACAAGCCCAAAGCATGAAAGTATAAAGTTCGATTTTACGCAAGAGCAGATAAAACTCTTTCGTAAGCTGTGGAAAGATGGGGCGGGGCATAGCAAAATTTGCGAAGAGTTAAAAATCAATAAAAACACATTAGCTTTACTGATAATCGACCAAAGTGTCGTAGGAGCGATTGACAATAGACCAAGCGGCATATTCGGGGACAAATAATAAATCGCGCATTCTTTAACGTGTTAATTATTAGCAAACTACTTAGAGTGCTGCTAAAAGGAGTTTAATTATGGGACGACTGAAATTCTATCTTGTTAAATTTCTCGTTTTGATTTCATGTGTACCAGCATATCCATTCTTGATTATCGGTGTATGGATGGAAAGAAATTCGTGGACACAAGCAAAGTTTTCGGAAGTTAACGCTGATTATTGGATGGATATCTACATGACACTCACTGTAAAGTACGAAAAATCTATCTTTTATAAAAAAGGAGCAAACAAATGAACTTACAAAAATTATTTGAGATGCAAGCGAAGCTAGACGAGCACATCATGCAGCAACACCCAGAATTACGAGGGCAAAACAACCTTGACTGGAAGCTTCTCGCGCTACAAGTTGAGCTTGGGGAGTGCGTTCGCCAAAAACAAAACCAACCACGAAAGGCAGTTGAATGGTTATTGACATACATGGAGCTGTACAAACGTGTGGACAAGGACAAGTTGATAGTCGTGGGAATGTTTACAGCCGAGGAAGTTAGATATTTGAGATATGAGGGTTACAAGCTAGTACAGCAAAACAAAAACGGAATCAGAGTGGAGGGGTATCGTGCAACAGGTTGACGTACAAAACGCACAGTTAACAATACTGATCAATATTGATGGTCAGATGTATCTGACTGGATTTGATAAATCGCAGTACGAAGCTGTTCAAGTGCTTGTAAAAACAGCAATTAAAACTGTGATTCCAACAAAGGTGACACAAGGTAAATTGAATGAATTTTTGGGGGTGAATCTATGAAACTATGCGAACGATGCAGCAGGCCGTTAAAGTCGCAGAAGTCACAGGAGTATGGCATGGGGCCAGTATGCAAACGAAAGCATGAAAAAGAGCTGAAAGATGCCGAATTTGAGCGTAATCAAGTGAACATGGACGAGGTTATTGAGGAGGCTACGGCATGAAAAAAGATGCATGGGTATTACGTTTGAAAGATGAATTTAACGATAGTAAGGCACCTCAATACTATACAGGAAACGACGAGGACGAGGGACTTACGAAAGATTTAAGAGAGGCAAATATCATCTATGACAAGGATGCTGCTGAAATTTGGATGAAAAAATGGGAAGAGGCTATCTTTAAAAAGTTTGGCAATGATGCGATTTGCAATGCTGGTTATACACACATGATGAAGCATTTTGAATGGGTACAGGTGGAAGTAGAGGAAGTGGATATCGCATGATTCAATTTGTCATTCCTGGCAAGGTACAGGCGCAGGAGCGACCAAGATTTTCGAGGGCAGGCAAGGGCGTCAGAACTCATGACGCCCCAAAATCCAAAAACTATAAAGAGTGGGTAAGCATCATAGCTATGCAAAATAAGCCACAGGAGCCATTACAGGGAGCTTTACGACTAGAGGTTGATATTTATGTCATGCCACCAAAAAAGTATCACACAAAGCCAAAGCAAGCACTTATTGCTCGTGGTGAGTTACGACCTGTTACGAAACCTGATATTGAAAATCTTTTAAAAGGCATCATGGATGGTATGACGGGTATCATTTATCGAGATGATGCGCAGATTGTGGAGTTAGTAGCCCGCAAGTGGTACTCAATGGAGCCGCGCGCCGAAATTAAGGTGCAGCAAATAATTTAAGTATAAGAACCATTTTGTATAGTACCAGGAGGTGATTGAATGATTGAAGAATTATGGCAT
>NZ_PYWN01000052.1 GCF_003049505.1 Metasolibacillus meyeri | reverse complement strand
TAAACAAAGTGCATCACCTCTTTTTTAAAATTGTACACATACAATGGTTATAGAAATATGTTTTTTGTCTATATATTTTAACTTAGGCGAACGTTCAAATTGTGTCATGCATATAGTATGGTGAAGCACTGAAAAGGAGGGAGAATATGCTTTTATCAGAGCTTGCTGACAAAGAGTTAATTGAAATGCAAAATGGTGTGCGCTATGGTTTTTTAGCGGATACGGAATGTTTATTTGAGCCGACAACTGGAAAGATTATTGGCTTTGAGCTAATGCCGCAAACGAAGCTTATGTTTCAAAAGCGAAAATCCGGGGCAGCGTTTATTCCGTGGGAGGAAATCGCATTAATCGGTGAGGATCGCATCTTATTTAATAAAACGACAACGACATTTAGAAGTTATGACCAATGACAGAGCGCTGGTTAGTTGTAGGTGCAGATGAACGAATGAAGGTGTTAGCTAGAAGCGTAGCAAGTGAAGAACGAACTGTTTTTTATAAAAATAAAACGAGTTGGGATGCAGAGCTGAATGCAACAGCTTTGGAGTTTCATCCAGATGTTATTGTGTTGCCTATTCAACCATTGAAAATTGATGTGCAAGCTGTTCTCGGCATTCAACAAGCGCTCGTACATGTTGGAAAGCTATCACCAGAATGGGAAGTATTTTTAAAGAAGCAAACAGTGCACCGTTATTTACAGCAAGAAGCATTTATTTGGCAAAATGCAGCATTAACAGCGGAGGCATTTTTAGCTTATTTTTATGAACGTAAACAGGCAGTACGCCACAAACGTTTTATTATTACAGGCTTTGGTCGAGTCGCTAAAATGACAGCGCATATGCTCAAAAGCATGCAGGCAGATGTCGTGATTTTAGTGCGCTCTGTTACGCAACATTGCGAGGCGCTGGCACTTGGTTATGAATCCTATTTATTAGATGAATTACCACATGTCGAAGGAATAGCTTTAATTAATACGATTCCAGCAAAATGGCTTACACCAGCCATACGCGAGCAATTGCTGATGCCGATTTATGATTTAGCATCGGCACCAGGCTGTGTAACAGAAGATATGGAGCAATATGAATTACTTGCAGGATTGCCTGGGAAATATTTCAGCACAGATGCTGCAAATTTATTAAAGACAGCGATATTAGATTGGAGGGCGGAGCAATGCTTAAAGGAAAACGCATTGGATTAGGAATTACTGCATCGCATTGCACATACGCCGATGTTGTGCCGAAAATAGAAAACTTGAAGCAAGCAGGCGCGCAAGTTGTGCCAATTATTACGCCTTCGGTTTTACATGCAGCAACGCGTTTTGGAACAGGGGAAGAGTGGATTAAGAAAATCGAAGAAGCAACTGGGGAAAAGGTTGTTTCTTCGATTGTAGAGGCGGAGCCATTTGGACCGAAAAATCCATTAGATTGCATGGTTATCGCGCCAATGACAGGAAATTCAATCAGTAAATTTGCGAATGCAGCAACAGATAGTGCTGTTTTAATGGCGGCAAAAGCGACTTTACGCAATGGCACCCCTGTCGTTATAGGTATTTCGACGAATGATGGGCTCGGTTTAAACGGTCAAAATGTGATGAAACTGTTAAATGCAAAAAATATTTATTTTATTCCGTTTGGGCAAGATGATCCTGTACAAAAGCCGACATCACTTATCTCTGATTTTTCAAAAATGGTTGAAACGGTGCATCATGCCATTAATAAAAAACAATTACAGCCAATACTTATCCAATTTTTTAAATAATCAAATTAATCCTACACAATTGCAAGGTTATATGTTACAATATCCAACATTATGTAACTAGTTTCGAGGAGAGATGAGATTATGACAAAGCAATTGACAGTAGCTGTCGTAGGTGCGACAGGAGCAGTAGGCACAGCAATGATGGAGCATTTAACGAAACGAAATTTTCCTATTAAACAAATTAAATTTCTAGCATCAGCACGTTCAGCTGGAAAGGAAATCAAGTTTAATAATCAGTCATATATAATTGAAGAAGCAACACCAGAAAGCTTTAAAGATGTAGATGTTGCATTATTTTCGGCTGGCGGCTCTGTATCAGCAGCGCTTGCACCTGAAGCAGCAAAGCGTGGTGCAGTTGTTGTAGATAACACAAGCCATTTCCGTATGGATCCAGCAGTACCGCTTGTTGTACCAGAAGTAAATCGTCATGCTTTGAAAAATATTCCAAAAGGTATTATTGCCAATCCAAATTGTTCAACAATCCAAATGGTTGCAGCACTACAGCCAATTCGTGAGAAATTTGGTTTAACAAAAGTAATCGTATCTACATACCAAGCTGTATCAGGCTCTGGTATTGCAGCGATTGATGAGCTAAAAGCGCAAAGTGCGCAGTGGGAAGCTGGAAAAAATGTCGAAGCGCATGTTTTACCTGTAAAAGCGGATCAAAAGCATTATCCAATTGCACGTAACATCATTCCACAAATCGATAAATTTACAGACAATGGCTATACGTATGAAGAAATGAAAATGATTAATGAAACAAAAAAAATTATGGAAATGCCTGAATTACAAGTTGCAGCAACTTGCGTGCGTGTACCTGTTGTATCAGGACATTCTGAGTCTGTATATATTGAGCTTGGGCAGGAAGCGACAGTGCAGGATCTTTTTGATGTATTAAAAAATGCACCAGGCATTGTCTTACAAGATGATATTGCAAATCAACAATATCCGATGCCGATTTTTGCTGAAGGAGAAGACCCAGTATTCGTAGGTCGAATTCGCCAAGATTTAGATAATAAAAAAGGCTTCCATTTATGGATTGTATCAGACAATTTATTAAAAGGAGCGGCACTAAATTCTATTCAAATTGTCGAAGCAATGTTGGAAGATAACTTATTATAAGAGGTGTATAAAGATGAATTTAGGTCGAGTTGGAACAGCGATGATTACGCCGTTCAAAGAGGATGGTACGATTAATTATCCTGAGCTTGAACGAATTATTAATCATTTAATCGATAATGGGACAGATAGCATTATCGCATGTGGGACGACATCTGAAAACCCGACGATGTCAACAGAGGAGAAAATTGAAGTTGTACGCTTCACTGTGGAAAAAGCAGCTGGACGTGTACCGGTTATTGCGGGAACTGGAGATAATGAAACTGCATACTCCATTATGATGACACATAAGGCAGAGGAAAACGGTGCAGATGGTATTATGCTTGTTGCACCGTATTACAATAAGCCAAATCAGCGCGGTATCTATGCCCATTTTGAAACAATTGCACGTGAAACGAAGTTACCTGTAATGTTATATAATGTACCAGGACGTACGGGTGTAAATGTAACTTATGAAACGTCAGTCGCTTTAAGTGAAATTTCCAATATTTTATGGATTAAAGAAGCGAGCGGCAACTTAGATCAAATGGGCGATATTATCGAAAATGTTGATAAAAAAGATAATTTCTTAGTTTATAGTGGGGACGATGGTTTGACATTGCCACTTTTAGCTATTGGTGGAACAGGTGTTATTTCAGTTGCAGCACATGTTGTTGGTAATGATATGCAATTAATGATGCGTGCATTTGAAGACGGTAGACATGAACTTGCTGCAAAAATTCACCGTGCACTATTACCATTAGTACGTGCATTATTCGCGCAGCCAAACCCATCACCAGTGAAATATGCGATGACAAAGCTAGGCTTTGACACACTAGCAGTACGCTTACCGATGATGGAAATGACAGATGAAGAAAAAGCTGGATTCGATAAAATTTGGGATACGTACCAAGCGAAAATGACAGCTATTCGTGAAACTTTACCAGTGTGATCCGTCACACTGGTTTTTTTAATTTAGTACATAGCGTGATGAATTTAAGTTTATTTGCATAAGTAGGAATAGGGAAATATGGATTAAATTTAGCTGATGCATAATTGCTGAATTTTTAATTTGTGCTAAAAGGCAACAACACGTATAATGGTTGATAAGTGGTTGCTGTTCGGGATATTTTTTAGGAGGAAATTAAGTGACAAAAGTAAAAAATGAAGTAATCCGTATCATCCCTCTAGGAGGGGTTGGTGAAATCGGAAAATCCATGTATGTAATCGAAATTGACGAGGAGCTATTCGTTGTCGACAGTGGGCTGATGTTCCCAGAAGATGAAATGCTTGGAATCGATATCGTCATTCCGGATATTACGTATTTAGAAGAAAATAAAGAGCGTGTGAAAGGTATTTTCTTAACGCACGGACATGAAGATGCAATTGGCTCAATTGCTTACGTATTAAACAAAATTAAAGCGCCTGTATATGGCTCAAAATTGACAGTAGCCTTGGCGAAAGAACATTTAAAAGAGATGCCAGCACCTCATCCAGTGAAGTTTTTCGAAGTAACGAACAAAAGTCGTATGAACTTCAATTCAACGTATGTAACATTTTTCCATACAACACATAGTATCCCCGATTCGCTAGGGATTGTGTTCCATACGTCAGAAGGTGCAATTGTTCATACAGGAGAATTTAAATTTGACCAAGCAGCACAAGGGAAGTTTAAGCCTGATTTAGCAACGATGGCACAGCTTGGTGAAGAAGGCGTATTTATCTTATTATCTGAATCAACAGAGGCGGAGCGTCCTGGCTATACAACAAGTGAAGCGGTTGTTAGTGAGCAGCTAGCGAAAACATTCCATTCTGCACAAGGCCGAATTTTAGTAGCTGTATATGCTTCAAACTTTATTCGTGTGCAACAAGTATTTACACAAGCGCAAAAGTCGTTCCGTAAAGTAGCGATTGTCGGTAAATCGTTGGAGAAGGTTGTAGAGCTAGGTTCATCGCTTGGCTATTTAGATATTGATGAAGACACATTAATTCCAGTGAGCGACATTCATAAATATGAAGATGATGAAATTATTATTATTGCAACAGGTAACCAAGGCGAACCACTTGAAGCGCTTGACAAAATTGTACGCAAACATCATCGAGATATTAAAATTAAGCAAACAGATACAGTATTAATTACGTTTACACCATCTCCAGGAATGGAAGTACAAATGTATAAAACGATGAACCAACTTGCCAAAGCAGGTGCTAAGGTATTATCAGCAGATAAAAAGGTTCATGTTTCCGGACATGGTAGTCAAGAAGATTTAAAATTAATGTTAAACTTAATGCAGCCAAAGTATTTTGTGCCAATTCAAGGGGAATACCGTATGTTAATTGCCCATTCCAAATTAGCGCAATCATTAGGAATGCAAAAGTCACAAATATTTATAGCGGATAAAGGCGATATCGTAGAGTATAGAAGCGGTAAAATGCGTATGAGTGGTCGTGTACAAGCTGGCAATGTACTCATTGATGGTATCGGTGTTGGCGATGTTGGAAATATCGTATTACGCGATCGCAAGCTCCTGTCGCAAGATGGCATTTTCATTGTTGTTGTGACATTAAATCGAGCACAAAAGAAAATTGCCTCTGGACCAGAAATCTTGTCGCGCGGATTTGTTTATGTGCGTGAATCGGAGGAGCTAATGGTTGAGGCTTCTGAAATTGCGCGTGGTGTAATCGAAAAGTATGTGAATAAAGATACGTTTGAATGGACAAATATTAAACAAGAAATCCGTGATACGCTTAATCAATATTTATTCCAAAAAACGAAGCGCCGCCCAATGATTATCCCAATTATTATGGAATATTAAGCGAAAAGGATTTTCTTGTGCCCTCATGGCATAAGGAAATCCTTTTTTAAATCGTATAGGTAACTAGAACCGCCGTTGATTGACGCTTTCCATAATCATCTCCACAACAGAAATCAACTGTATTTTCAGCTTTTTATCGCTGTGAAGCTAGTAGTTTGTGTTCCTTTATCACCAATCAGTGGGGATGAGGAATCTTGCTGATTAAAGGTTCACTTTATAAAAAGAATGGTAAATCAATAAGCGAATCCATTTAGAAAAAATTATATTTTTTCTAAATGATAAGAAAGGAACAGGTGAAATGGCGAACAAGGGAAAGAAAAAACAAGTGAAGGCATCTAACAAAGAATGGCATCCGCTTGCCTATGAAATTGTAGGAATTTTATGCATTGCCTATGCGGTGATTATTTATTTCGAATATGGTATTGTTGGCCGTTTTACACAATCAATTGCTTTATTTTTATTTGGGAATTTGCATTTTGTCGTTCCGTTTTTACTCGTATTAGTTGCATCCATGCTTATGGTAAGACGTCGTGGTGTGACGATGAAAAATCGTGTTGTCATTGGTGTAACGCTCATTGTATGTAGCTTTACCGTGTTTAGTCATAGCCTGCTTTTTGAAGAATTGCATAAGGCGAATGCACTGCTATCGAATTCCGTTTTACGAGAAACATGGCGTCTTTTAATCGAAATGGGCGGCGTTGCAAATAGGGGGCAAGCGCTTGGCGGAGGCATAGTTGGTGCAATGCTTTTTAGCCTGTTCCATGTTTTATTTGATTCAACTGGTGCAAAGGTAGCAGCATGGGTATTGCTGTTTATAGGCATTATATTAGTGACAGGCAAAGCGCTTGTTCCTTTCGTTATCGAAAAAACACCTGCAATGAAAAAGAAGCTAACTCCACAAAAGAAGGAAAAGAAACGTCGTTCGCCCAAATCGGTAACTTCCGAAACGGAGGTGCTGGCAACAGAAGAAACAATTGTTCATCAAGAGCCCATTATTTCTGCCTTTACGCAGCCCAAAATTCAGGAAGAAGCGCCGCCAATGGAAGAACAAGAAATAATTGAGGAAATCCTTGATGAGCCAGTGCAAATCAATGAATTAGAAAGTCCATACACTTTGCCATCAACCCAATTGTTGCAATTGCCTCCTGCACATGATCAGAGTGGGGAATACAGCATTATTCAAGCGAATGCAAAAAAGTTAGAGCAAACATTGCTTAGCTTTGGTGTAAAGGCAAAAGTTGTACAAGTACATTTAGGTCCTGCTGTGACAAAGTATGAAGTATTACCAGATATCGGAGTAAAAGTGAGCAAAATTGTCAGCCTGCAAGATGATTTAGCATTAGCATTAGCTGCAAAAGATATTCGTTTAGAGGCACCGATCCCGGGAAAATCTGCTATTGGTATTGAAGTACCAAACAATGAAGTGGCGATTGTTACATTAAGAGAAGTGATTGAAGTACCTGACAATAGACCAGCGAGCAAGCTATTAATTAGCTTTGGACGCGATGTTACAGGACAGGCAATGCTTGCTGAGTTGAATAAAATGCCCCATTTACTTGTTGCCGGCTCAACGGGTAGTGGGAAAAGTGTCTGCATTAATGGTATTATTATTTCCATATTGATGCGAGCGGCACCGCATGAAGTCCGCATGATGATGATTGATCCTAAAATGGTCGAGTTAACGGTGTATAACGGTGTTCCCCACTTGCTTGCTCCAGTTGTAACAGACCCACGCAAGGCAGCACAAGCTTTGCAAAAAATCGTGTCTGAAATGGAGCGTCGCTATGACCTCTTTTCACATACAGGGACGCGTAATATTGAAGGTTATAATGGCCATATTGAACAACATAATGCAGCAAATACAGAGCAGCAGGCAAAATTGCCCTACATCGTTGTCATTGTAGATGAGCTAGCTGATTTAATGATGGTTGCATCAAATGAGGTGGAGGATGCGATTACGCGTTTAGCACAGATGGCGCGTGCAGCAGGCATTCATTTAATTATTGCGACACAGCGCCCATCTGTAGATGTCATTACAGGAATTATTAAAGCAAATATTCCATCACGTATTGCTTTTGCTGTATCTTCTGCTGTTGATTCACGTACCATTTTAGATATGGGCGGTGCGGAAAGGCTACTGGGACGCGGAGACATGCTCTTTTTACCAGCAGGTGCTGCTAAACCAGTACGTGTACAAGGTGCTTTTGTATCAGATAAAGAAGTGGAAGCGATTGTCGATTTTGTTATAGAACAACAAAAAGCGCAATATGAGGAGTCGATGATTCCATCAGAAGTACCACAAACAGAGATTATGGATGAGACAGATGATTTGTATGATGAAGCTGTCATGCTTGTGATGGAGCAGCAAAGTGCCTCCGTATCGATGTTACAGCGTCGTTTCCGTATAGGCTATGCAAGGGCTGCGCGCATTGTTGATCAAATGGAAATGCGCGGTGTTGTTGGTCCACCGGATGGCAGTAGACCTCGACAAGTACTCATGTTAAAATCTAGCATTTCAGGGGAATGAAAATGACGAATTTTTCCGAATGTTTCATTTTCGTTCAAAAATTAATAGAAAATTTACGATTCCATTACACTTTTTCAATAAATGTATTTGCAACCGCTAGCAAAAATGTTATATTGAAAACGAATTAGTAGGAATGTTGTACATCAGATGTCTGATCTCTTTGTTGGTGGTGGTGAAAAAGTGACAATTAAAACAGATCACCGTCATTTATACTTACAAGTGATTGATCGCTTAAAATCAGATATAGAAAAGGGAATTTATCAAGAAAATGAAAAATTACCATCTGAATTTGAGTTGTCAAAATCACTTGGGGTAAGTCGTGCCACTCTACGCGAGGCGCTACGATTGTTGGAGGAAGAAAACGTTATCATTCGTCGACACGGAGTAGGGACATTCATTAACCCTAAGCCAGTGTTTACTTCAGGAATTGAACAATTGTCGAGTATTTCATCAATGATTGAGCAAGCAGGAATGACACCAGGCACGATTTTTATAAGAGCAACAGAAGAAAAATCGACTGAGGATGATATAAAGCGTTTTCAAACCGACATTGATGACAATGTGATCACGATTGAACGTGTAAGAACAGCGGATGGAGAGCCGGTCGTTTATTGTATTGATAAAGTACCAGCCGACTATTTACCGCAGCAATTTGTTAATAATCAGGATATATCTCTTTTTTCAGCACTTGAAAAATCAGGTGCTATCCATGTCAACTATGCGATCACATACATCGATCCAATAGGCTTTCATGAAGAGGTTTCGCCAATTCTAGACTGTGGTCCTGAAACAGCGTTACTCGTTTTGAAGCAGCTTCATTACGATGATAATGATCGAGTAGTTTTGTATTCTAAAAATTATTTTAGAGCTGATAAATTTAGCTTCCATGTAGTAAGAAAAAGGGTGTAGAACAAATTTTATTTCCTGCTAATGACTAAAAAACCTTTCTAGGAGGATTCACTAATGAAAAAACGTAAATTTGGCTTATTGATCTCATCTGTTGTAGCAACGGGGGCAATTCTAGGTGCATGCGGTGCAGATGAAGATAAAAAAGAGAACGAAGGTTCAACTGGCTCAACTGATAAAGGTACTGAAACTTCAACAGGTGATTTTTCAATTGCAATGGTAACGGATACAGGCGGTGTAGATGATAAATCATTTAACCAATCTGCTTGGGAAGGTATTCAACAATTTGGTAAAGATCACGGCTTAGCAAAAGGCGACGGTGGTTATGACTACTTAGAATCAAAACAAGATTCAGAATACAACACAAACTTAAATGCATTAATCCGTCGTGACTTCGACTTAGTATTTGGTGTAGGTTTCTTATTTGAAGATGCAATTGGTAAAATTGCAAGTCAACAAAAAGATGCGCAATTAGCAATTATTGATGGCGTAGTAGACGCACCAAATGTTGCTTCTGTATTATTCAATGAGCAAGAAGGCGCTTTCCTTGCAGGTGTAGCTGCTGCTAAAATGTCACAAACAGGTAAAATTGGCTTTGTCGGCGGTTTAAAAATCCCTGTAATTGAACGCTTCCATGCAGGCTTTATCGCAGGTGCGAAAGCAGCAAATCCTGATATTATTATCGAGGAAGATTATGCAGAGTCTTTTGACAAAGCAGATATCGGTAAAATGATTGCAAATCGTATGTACTCATCAGGTGTAGATATTGTTTTCCACGCTGCTGGTGGTGCTGGTAACGGTGTATTCACAGAAGCAAAAGAGCGTAAAGAAAAAGATGCAAACGCTAACGTATGGGTAATTGGTGTAGATAAAGACCAATACGAAGAAGGACAAGTTGGTAGCCACAACGTAACATTAACTTCTATGGTTAAAGGTGTTGGTAACGCAGTTATTGATATCTCGAATCGTACAAAAGATGGCGACTTCCCTGGTGGACAAACAACTGTTTACGGTTTAGCTGAAGGCGGCGTAGGTCTTGCTGATTCTCGTGGTGCAATTACTGCTGATGTATTAGCAGTGGTTGAAGACTTCGAAAAGCAAATTATTGCTGGTGACATTGTAGTACCTACACATCCTGATGAAGTAAAATAATTAACTAATAATGAAGAGGGGGTGTCAGGGAAGGCAAAACCTTTCCTGATGCCCCTCTACTAACTATTTACTAAAAGTGCGTGCTTCTGAGGTAGTCGCATTATAATGCCACTAATCTTGGCACGTGGAGCTGTCTCAAAATAACTTTTCAGACAGCTCCATTTTCTAGCTGTAATAAGTGATTTTAGCGTCAATCCGAAAAACTGGATAAGCCTTCATTGGGCTGTAAATGCTAGAAGGACTTAATGAAAGATTTATTGAATTGCATTGTAAAAGGTTTGAAAATTAATAGGTGGGGATGCCGGATTCATTATACCTAGGCTAACTCTCGTCCAGTTTTTTTCGAACATGTTCAAAAAATCTGTGAACATCTGTAAGGGACTTTGAAGCAACAGGGTATTGGTTACTTCTTTGTAATGATGTTCTTAGACAGAGATCCTCTATCTCAGCGTGCGCCCTACCCTTTATCAAGGTAGGAATTATCGCTTCGCTTTCGCGCAAAAAATATTGCCGAATTAAGATAAATCTACTATTGTTTAGTTTTTCCGACAAGCCCATGTGTTAATTTTTGGAACACAAAATGCTCATTGTTTAAAGTGAGCATCTGTTTGATATATTTAATTTAAATTGTGCCTAAAGGAGTGAAACGATTGGAATACGTGATCGAAATGCTAGGCATCCGTAAAGAATTCGGAGGCTTTGTAGCGAACAATAATATCACCCTCCAACTGAAAAAAGGCGAGATTCATGCATTGTTAGGAGAAAACGGTGCAGGGAAATCGACTTTAATGAACGTCTTATTCGGACTTTATCAGCCAGAAGCTGGTGAAATTAAAGTACATGGAAAATCTGTGAAAATTACAGATCCGAATGTAGCAAATGATTTAGGAATAGGGATGGTTCACCAACATTTTATGCTCGTGGAGAACTTTACTGTTACGGAAAATATCGTATTAGGAAATGAACCTACGAAACGCGGAACAGTCAATATTAAAGATGCTGCTAAAGATATTGCCGCTCTTTCTGAAAAATATGGTTTAGATGTTGACCCACATGCGAAAATTGAAGATATTTCGGTTGGTATGCAACAACGTGTAGAAATATTGAAAACATTGTATCGTGGCGCTGAAATCTTAATTTTTGATGAGCCAACAGCATCGCTTACACCGCAAGAAATTAACGAATTAATCGAAATTATGAGACGCCTAATCTCTGAAGGAAAGTCCATTATTTTAATTACGCATAAATTGAATGAAATTATGGAAGTATCGGATCGTGTGACGATTATTCGTAAAGGGGAAGGGATTGGTACAGTTGTAACAGCTGAAACAAACCCAGATCAGTTAGCGGAATTAATGGTTGGACGTCAAGTGGAATTTAAAACAGAAAAATCGCTAGCAAACCCGAAAGATGAAGCTTTAAAAATTGAAAATTTAGTTGTCCTTGATTACCGTGGAATTGAAAAAGTAAAAGGCTTAAATTTAACTGTTCGTAAAGGGGAAATTGTGGGGATTGCTGGGATTGATGGCAATGGACAATCCGAATTAATCGAAGCAATTACAGGTTTACGTAAAGTGAAGAGCGGTAAAGTGACATTGAATGGCCAAGATATAACAAATAAAAAGCCACGTCAAATTACAGAGACAGGTATTGGGCATATTCCGCAAGACCGTCATAAGCATGGTTTAGTGCTTGATTTTACAATTGGTCACAATATTGCTTTACAAACGTATTACAAGGAGCCAATTTCAAAGTTTGGCATCATTGATTATAAAAAAATATCGAAAAAAGCAAAGCAAGTAATCGAGGAGTTTGATGTTCGAACAGGACATGGTGAAACAACATTAGCTCGTGCCTTATCAGGTGGTAACCAGCAAAAAGCTATTATTGGACGCGAAGTAGATCGCGACCCAGATTTATTAATTGCAGCATTACCTACACGTGGGCTTGATGTTGGGGCTATTGAATTTATTCACCGTCGTTTAATCGAACAACGCGATAAAGGGAAGGCAGTTTTGCTTATTTCCTTCGAGTTAGATGAAGTAATGAATGTATCTGATAGCATCGCCGTTATTTATGATGGACAAATTGTAGATACATTAACGCCTAGCCAAACGACAGAGCAAGAGCTTGGTTTATTAATGGCCGGTCAAACAAAAACGAAAGCAGCAATGAAAGGGGACGATTAAGGTGAGCAATCGCACAATTAATATTCTCGTTCCTATAATTTCAGTTATTTTAGGTCTAATTGTTGGAGCAATCGTGATGCTTGCTACTGGCTATGACCCGATTAAAGGATATACTGCATTATGGAATGGTATATTTGGAGATATTTATACAATTGGTGAGACGATTCGTCAAATTACACCATATATTTTAGCTGGCTTAGCCGTTGCCTTTGCGTTCCGAACAGGCTTATTCAATATCGGTGTTGAAGGACAATTGATTATGGGATGGGCAGCAGCAACGTATGTCGGCTTTGCAATAGAAGGTTTACCGAAATTTATTCATTTGCCGTTAGCATTAATCGCAGCAGCAGCAGCAGGTGCTTTTTGGGCATTTATTGCCGGCTATTTAAAGGCGCGCTTCAGCATTCACGAAGTAATTGTAACAATTATGTTAAACTACACAGCGCTACATATTGCAAATGCCTTGATTAAATCTTGGTCAGGCAAAGAGCGTACAGACAATATTGCGTCAACAGCTTCTTTAAGCTCACCTTGGCTTGAAGAACTGACAAACTATTCTCGTCTACACTGGGGTATTGTCATTGCCCTTTTGATGGTATTTGTTATGTGGTTCATACTAGAGCGTACAACGTTAGGCTTCGAATTAAAATCGGTTGGTTTTAATAAAAATGCGGCTGAGTATGCAGGAATGAATGTTAAGAAAAATATTATTTTAGCAATGACGATTTCAGGTGTATTCGCTGGCTTAGGTGGCGCGATGGAAGCCTTAGGTACATTTGGTTATATGGCGATTCGAAGTACTTTTACGGGTATTGGATTTGATGGAATTGCCGTTGCCTTATTAGGCGCAAATACGCCACTTGGAGTAGTATTCGGTGCTTCATTATTTGGTGCATTAAAATTTGGTGCAACAAACATGCCGAATGCTGCAAACATTCCGCTAGAGATTGTATCGATTATTATTGCGTTAATTATTTTCTTCGTAGCATCAGGCTATGTAATTCGTATTGCTTTAGAAAAATTCGGAAAGAAAAAGGAGGGCAACTAATATGAGCTTTTTAGAGGTCTTATATTTTATCGTCCCTTCTGCTATATTTTATGCAGCACCTCTTATTTTTGCAGCGATTGGCGGCGTGTTCTCTGAGCGCTCTGGTGTTGTAAATATCGGTATTGAAGGTATTATGGTAATTGGTGCCTTTGTAGGGATTGTATTCAATTTATTTACTTATGAAGCACTTGGAGGCTTTACGCCTTGGGTAGCGCTTTTAGTGGCAATGGTAATTGGTGCTTTATTCTCGTTACTATTAGCAGTAGCAGCAATTGCTTTCCGAGCTGATCAAACAGTAACAGGGGTAGCATTAAACTTATTAGGGATTGCCATAGCATTATTTTTAGTAAAAATGATTTTCGACGGTCGTGGACAAACTGATTTCATTTCAGCGCGTTTCCCACGCTTTGATGTACCGCTATTAGCAGATATTCCGTTTTTCGGACCATTGTTATTCCATAATATTTATGGGACATCGATTTTGGCATTTGTCGTAGCCTTCTTAGCATGGTTCGTTATTTTCAAAACGCCATTCGGCTTGCGTTTACGCGCAGTTGGTGAACATCCAATGGCAGCTGACACGATGGGGGTTAATGTAACGAAAATGCGTTATATTGCCGTGATGATTTCAGGGGCTCTTGCTGGAATCGGTGGTGCAGTTTATTCACAAACAATTACGAATGACTTCAGCCACGCGACAATTAATGGACAAGGGTTTATGGCCATTGCCGCAATGATATTCGGGAAATGGCATCCAATCGGTGCGATGGGCGCTGCGCTGTTCTTCGGTTTAGCACAAGCATTATCGATTGCAGGTAGCACAATCCCATACGTAAGAGATATTCCACCAGTATTTTTAACGATTTTACCTTATGTGTTAACGATTTTAGCGTTAGCAGGATTTATCGGCAAAGCCAATGCACCAAAAGCAAGTGGTCAACCATATATTAAAGGTAAGCGATGAGAAAGGGCTGTCAGGAAAGTAAGCTAACGTGCTACTTTTCTGACGGCTATTTATTTTGTATGAAAACGATGATTCGCTCAACAGGACATGTGAATAAAGGTGTTCATCTAATATAATGATGGAACTTTTCCAATGAACATGCCCAAAAAATCTGTGACAGTCGCTAGAGCGTTTATTTTAATTCAACGAATTCCCTGAATTAAAATAAAAAATCGTAGCATATTTGTTTCATAACTACACCATACTAAATAATAATTTTGAGCTCGAAGGAGTATAAGCATGTTATAGTAGGAATAACATTGTTTTTGTAGGAATTGCACATAATAGCGTCAAAGTGTAATTGAATTTGTTACTTTAGGGAGGTATTTTTTTGTTTTCAACGATACAATTAGCGAAAGGTGTTTCGCTACATATTCGACAAACGACACAATTCAAAACAGTAAATTTCTCAATTAAATGGCGTGCTGCGCTAACTGAAAAAGATGCGGCACACCGCACGGTCTTAACCAATGTGTTACAACATAGCAATGAAACATTTACAACATCGGCAGCTTATCGTAGTTATTTAGATGATTTATTCGGTACGGTGCTTTATTTCGATACGTCAAAGCGTGGTAATGAGCATACGGTGTTAATGAATGTCGAAACGGTAAATGATCAATATTTGGCACAAAGTAATGTACTGAATGAAGTGCTTGAGCTATTGCATACGGCTATTTTCAAACCGAACCTTCAAGATGGCGCTTTTGTTGCCTCTATTGTAGAGCGGGAGAAAGATATGGTTATGCAACGTATCCATTCTGTTTTTGATGATAAGGCGCGTTATGCACAACAAAGATTAACGCAAATTATGCGACCAAATCATGCGGCATCTATTTCGGCAAATGGCACGATTGAAACGGTTGCTACGATTACACCAGAATCTTTGATGGAAGCGTATATGCATATGTTAGAGCACGATATCATTGATATTTATGTTGTTGGTGATGTGGATGAAAAAGCGATGATTGACAAACTGCGCCAAGTGCTGCCATTTGCAGATCGTGAACAATATGAAAAAGAAATGCTTATGGCAATCAACCAACCGGGCGATAGCTATACGAAAGAGCAACAAGACATGAAGCAGGGTAAGCTGCATATTGGTTATAGTACACCTGTGTTATTTGGCGATGCAGATTTTCCAAAAATGCAAATTTTTAATGGCATTTTTGGTGGTTATGCACACTCGAAGCTCTTTATGAATGTGCGTGAGCGTGAAAGCTTAGCGTACTATGCATCAAGCTCTTATGCATCACACTACGGTCTTATTTTTGTCGTTTCAGGCATTGAGCCAAATAATGAGAAAAAGGCGATTGAAGTCATTGATGAACAGCTAGTTGCTTTACAAAATGGTGAAATCACAGATTTAGAATTAACACAGACGAAGGCGATGCTTATTAATCAATTAAAAGAAGCATTGGATTCCCCACGTGGACAAATAGAAATTTACGACCAGTATAAAAACTTATCAGCGGCATTTTCCGTGAATGAATGGACGACAAACTGGCAGAGTGTAACGAAGGAAGATGTGCAGCAAATGTCGTTAAAAGTAAAACGCGAGGCGGTTTATTTCCTATGTGGCAAGGAGGAGCAAGCAGATGCAAGCAATTGACTTTAAACAACTAGATGAAACACTTTATTATCAAAAATTGGATAACGGCTTAGATGTTTATATTTTACCGAAAAAAGGATTTTCAAAGGCCTTTGTAACGTTTACGACGAAATATGGCTCGATTGACCGCTCATTTGTGCCGATTGGCGAAACAGAGCCAATTACTGTTCCAGATGGAATAGCGCATTTTTTAGAGCATAAAATGTTTGAAAAAGAAGATGGCGATGTATTTCAAAAGTTTAGCGAAGTTGGTGCACAAGCGAATGCCTTTACTTCATTTACACGCACATCCTATTTATTTTCGGCAACAGACCATATCCATAAAAGCACAGAAACATTGCTCGATTTTGTACAGGAGCCTTATTTCACAGAGGAAACGGTGAATAAAGAAAAGGGCATTATTGGTCAAGAAATTACGATGTATGATGATTTGCCAGACTGGCGCTTATATTTTGGCACAATTGAAAATATGTATCATCAGCATCCAGTGAAAATTGATATTGCAGGTACGATTGAATCAATTGATGCTATTACAGCAGACTATCTCTACACTTGCTACAATACATTTTACCATCCATCTAACATGCTACTATTTGTAATTGGTGCAGTCGATCCGAACGAAATGATGTCGATAATTGAAGAAAATCAAAAGCGTAAAACATTCGCGCAGCCAACACCGTTAACGCGCATTTTTGAAGAGGAGCCAACAAATGCTGCTGTATCTGAGCGAATTCTTCATATGGATGTGCAAAAACCAAAAGTGTATGTAGGCTTAAAAGCCAAGCAAACGGATTTAGCTGGTGAAGAAATGCTTAAGCATGAGCTGGCGGTACAAATTGGCTTAGAATGCTTATTTGGTCGTGCCTCTGATTTTTATACAAAAATTTATGAGGACGGCTTAATTGATGAAACGTATTCTTATGATTTCATGTTGGAGAAAGGTTACGGCTTTGCGTTAATCGGTTCGGATACGCCGAAGCATGAGGAGCTTGTTAAGGTCATTAAAGAGCGCCTTGCGGAAGCGGAGCAAGAAGTATTATTTATGAGCACGGATGTTGAGCGTATTAAACGTAAAAAAATTGGGTTCTTCCTGCGCGCATTGAACTCTGTTGAATTCATTGCGAACCAATTTACGCGTTATAAATTCAATGAGATGAATTTATTTGATGTTGTCCCAGTGCTTGAAAAATTGACGGTTGAGGATATTGTGGAAGCTTTCAAAACGATTCAAGGTGAAGAACAGCAAACAGTATTTAAAGTTTTACCGGTGGGCGAGCGCAAATAATGAAAAAATATGCGTTAGTTTGTGGCGCTTCAGGTGAAATTGGTACAGCCATTTGCCGGCATTTAGCGCAACAAGGCTGGTCGCTCTATATGCATTATGCGACGAAGCCAACGACTGAATTAGTTGAACAACTAACAGTTGATTTTCCACAACAGGAGTTTTTCTGTGTACAGGCGGATTTTACACATGAAGATGCAGCTACACATTTAGCAAGCCAAATTTTTACGTTGCAAGCGATTATTTTTGCGAATGGGCATGCAGTATATGGTTTACTTGAAGATATATCAGCACTTGAAATGCATACATTATGGCAAGTTCATGTGCAAACACCGATGCTTATTTTACAACAGCTTGCCGCTAAATTACGTGCGCATCAAGTGAGCTATGTCTTGTTTATCGGCTCGATTTGGGGTGTAGCAGGCGCGGCAGGTGAAGTTGTGTACTCAGCTGTTAAAGGGGCGCAGCATAGCTTTGTGAAGGCATATGCGCAGGAGGTTGCTTATAACGGTATTCGAGTAAATGCCATTGCGCCAGGCTTTATTGAAACAAAAATGAACGGTCATATCGATGAGGCAGAGCGTGAGCAAATTATCAGTGACATCCCACTACAACAGCTTGGTACAGCCGACGATGTAGCACATCTATGCACATTTTATGTAAGCGGTCAGGCAGATTATATGACAGGTCAAATCATTCATTTGAATGGTGGCTGGTATATCTAGCTGTATAAGAAAAGGCTCCTTTGCCAATACTAATTGTGCAAAGGAGGCGAAAATGAATGAGTATTTTAGAAAACTGGCAGCAATGGACATCATTTTTAGGCGCGCAAGTAGATGATGCGAAGGACAGCGGCATGCCGAATAAAATCATCGAAAAAGCGGCTGTGCAAATCGGTAACTACTTAGCGGAAAATGTAGATCCAAAAAACGAGCAGGAACGCGTTTTGTCGGATTTATGGTCAGTAGCAGAATCCGACGAGAAAAAGGCACTTGCTAGCTGTCTCATCAAGCTTGTACAAAATAACAGAGTACAATAAAGTGAACCTTCAATCAGTGGGAGTTTTCCCACTGATTGTTAGTAAGAGAACACAAGCTAAGCACTTCACATCCTGTGAAAATGTTTGTGTGACCAACATCGTATTGGCCTTATTCGGGCTTTTACGGATAGTTTCACCCGCCTAGCTTTCAAGTCTTAAAATGAATGACTTGTATCTGTTACTTCATTTTCAATAGTGGGAAAAAAGTTTACTATCTGTTAATACGAGATAAAGTGAAAGCTAACAATCCATGCCGACGGATTGTTAGCTTTCATCAATAAAGGGAGTGTCTGAAAAGCTATTTTGAGACACTCCCTTTATGCTGAAAATGACTGCATTTACTCGTTGTAGAAAACAACTGTCACTATCGCTTTGCTTTCGCGCATAAAGCATTTGCTGAATTAAGTTAAATTTTACATATTATACTTTACAAAAACATCAAATTTAAATGTAATTTGCTTTTCCTATTTGAACCAATACAATAAAAAAATTAAAATATAGAAGGAAAAGCGTTGTTTCTAACTTTTCATACGTTGTAAAATCAGCTATGATGGAACTTATAAAGTGATTTTACGTTTCTATAATGAAAGGGACGGATTTTGATGAGCGAATGGTATTTTGAATATGAAATTCAAGTGAATCGCCCTGGTTTATTAGGCGATATTTCATCTTTACTTGGTATGTTACGTGTTAATATTGTATCAATTAATGGTGTTGCACAACAAAGACGAGGCATGCTGTTAGAATCTGATAATGATGAAGCGATTCAGCGCTTTAAATCCATTGTGACGACAATGGAAAATATCAATGTGACAAGATTCCGTCTGCCAAAATTGCGCGATCGTTTAGCGATGCGACATGGTCAGTACATTCCACGAGATGCAGATGAAAAAAACACTTTTCGGTTTGTGCGTGATGAGCTCGGTATTTTAGTTGATTTTATGGCAGAGCTATTTAAACAAGATGGTCATAAATTAATTGGTATTCGAGGGATGCCGCGTGTTGGGAAAACAGAATCTGTAGTTGCTGCAAGCGTTTGTGCCAATAAAAAGTGGATTTTTATTTCGTCGACAATGATTAAACAAACGATTCGTAACTCGCTTATGGGAGATGAATTTAGCGGCAATAATATTTTTATTTTAGATGGTGTCGTTACACGAAAGTCGACAGATGAAAGACATCAGCAACTTGTGCGTGAAATGATGAGTATGCCAACAATAAAAGTCATTGAACATCCAGATATTTTTGTGCAACATTCACAATATACAATTGAAGATTTTGATTATATCATTGAGATTCGAACACATCCCGATGAAGAAATCACATATGAAATTATCGAAAAAAATGATATGATGTCAAGCTCTGAATTCGGAGGATTTAATTTTTAGCAAAGTAGGTGTTATTGTTGACAGATTTAGGAGCTCGCTTGAAAGAAGCGAGATTAGCTAAGGGGCTTAGCTTAGAAGATTTACAAGAAGTAACGAAAATTCAAAAGCGCTATTTAGTCGGTATAGAAGAAGGTAACTATTCGATTATGCCTGGATCATTTTATGTGCGAGCATTTATTAAACAATATGCAGAGGCAGTCGGACTAGATCCAGAGGAAGTACTATCGAGTTATCAACAGGATATTCCAGGTGTTAAGCAAGAGGAAGTTGCACAAGCGTATACGCAAAATACGAGACGACGTCGAATTACACCAAGGTCATCCAATAAAATATTAGAAATGATGCCGATGATTATCGCCGCATTATTTATTGTTGTGATTATCGTTTTTTCATGGTATTTATATCAGCAAAAAGCGGCGAATAAAGTGCCATCAGAAGAAGGAGAAGTAGGATCAGAAGTTTTAATCGATAAAAATAAAGATGTAACGGATAATAAAGGACAAGAAGAGCCAGAGGATGAAGGAAAAGCGGAGGAATCTCAGCCTGAAGAGGAAGAAGAGCCTGTTGAAGAGATAAAGCAAGTTGTTACACAAACAACGGTTAATGGACTAGATGTTCTTTTTGACGTGACAAATACAACAGAATTAAAGATTCGTGTAGAAATTGCTCAACAAAGTAGCTGGGTTGCGTTCCGTAATACACAAGGTATTGATAACTTAGGAAAAGAATACTTCCAAGGTGAAACAGTAGAATATGATGCAACAGCGGATGGCTATGTAAGAATTCGTTTAGGGCGTCAAACTGCTGTAAAAGTGTTCGTAAATGATGAAGAAATTACATCACCATCGAATGAATATACACAAAATTACATTATTCAATTAGCTCAACAATAATCAACGAAGTAGCCATGTCGATGTATATGGCTTCTTTGTTTTAAAATGAAAGGTGCTTAATCATGAATATTCCTAATAAAATTACAGTTTCACGTATTTGCTTAATCCCTCTCTTTATGATTGTCGTCATGTTTGATTTCGGATGGGGAGACATGACATTTTTAGGTGCTGAAATGCCTGTTCGTCATTTTGTAGGCGCATTAATTTTTATTCTTGCGTCTGTGACAGATTGGGTAGATGGTTATTATGCGAGAAAGTATAACTTAGTCACAAACTTCGGAAAGTTTCTAGATCCGTTGGCAGATAAACTATTAGTATCCGCAGCGCTTATTTTGCTAGTAGAGCTACAGTTAGCACCTGCATGGATTGTCATTATTATTATTAGCCGTGAGTTTGCTGTAACAGGTTTACGTTTAATTTTAGCGGGTGAGGGAGAAGTCGTTGCAGCAAACCAATTAGGGAAAATTAAAACGTGGGCACAAATAGTTGCTATCTCAGCATTGCTACTACACAATACGATTTTTGCCTTGCTGGGCATCCCATTTGATAAAATCGCGCTTTATGTCGCATTATTTTTCACAGTATGGTCTGGTTGGGATTACTTCTACTTAAACCGCCGAGTATTGTTAGATTCCAAATAAAGAGAGGTTGCCTTTTATGAATGCAGAAATTATTGCGGTTGGCTCAGAGCTGTTGCTTGGACAAATTGCGAATACAAATGCGAAATTTATTTCTAGTCAACTATCAGAATTAGGCGTCAATGTTTACTATCATACAGTAGTTGGTGACAATGCAGCTCGGCTTGAGGAGGTAATCGCTGTTGCAGAGGGGCGCGCAGATATCATTATTTTTTCAGGTGGTCTAGGGCCAACAAAGGACGATTTAACAAAGGAAACGATTGCTAGTCATTTAGGCGCAGAGCTAACATTTGACGAAATAGCGCTAACATATATTGAAGGATTCTTTGAACGGCTAGGTCGCCCGATGACAGAAAATAACCGAAAGCAAGCCTTGGTATTAGCAGGATGTGAAGTTTTAGCAAACCACCACGGCATGGCACCAGGGATGATTTTAGAGCAAAATGGTAAAACCTATATTTTATTACCAGGGCCACCGAAGGAGCTAGAGCCGATGTTTCAGTTTGAAGCAAAGCCAAAGCTAGCATCTCGCTTAACCGATGGTGCAGTCATTTTATCTCATGTCATGCGTTTTTATGGCATAGGTGAAGCTGAGTTAGAAGTAGCCGTGCAGCATATTTTAGACACGCAAACCAATCCGACAGTTGCGCCACTAGCATCTGATGGAGAAGTGACATTACGCATTACGGCTAAGGCTGCTAACGAGCAAGAGGCAACAGCTTTAATTGACGCAAAAGTAGCAGAAATTCAAGCGATTGTTGGACAATTCCAATACGGAATTAACGATGATTCGCTTGCTTCAAAAACAGTGGAGACATTGCTTGCCAAAAATTTAACGATTGCGGCAGCTGAAAGTTTAACAGCAGGCTTATTTCAGTCTGAATTAGCAGAAGTATCAGGTGTAAGTGGTACTTTAGTTGGCGGTGTCGTAACATATAATCAGCAAATGAAAACGGAACAGCTTGGCATTGCGCCTGAATTATTTGCTGAATACGGTGTTGTAAGTAGCGAATGTGCGGCAGCGATGGCACAGAGTGTGCGTGCGAAATTTGGAACGAATATTGGCGTAGGTTTAACGGGTGCTGCTGGACCCGATACGCATGGTGGACAGCCTGCAGGCACTGTTTGGATTGGTATTAGTGTAGAGGGGCAAGAGGTTCAAACATACAAGCTGCAACTTTCAGGCATGCGCAATACAAACCGTTTAAGAGCAGTTAAATTCACATGCAGTTATTTATTGCGTTTACTCAATGAAAAATAATAGTGAAAAATGAAGTTTGGGCGTATTTTGGCGTCCAAATTTTTATTTTCAAACAAAAACGAAAATACGTTCGCTTTTTTGTTGCTATTTTCTCAAAGAACAAGTATAGTAATGGTATAAATAAATCTAACCTTTTTTAGAGGAGGAACTACAGTGAGTGATCGTAAAGCAGCCTTAGAGCAGGCGTTAAAACAAATTGAAAAGCAATTTGGTAAAGGTTCTATTATGAAACTTGGAGAAACAACAGACCGTGAAATCGCAACATCTTCAAGTGGTTCATTAGCATTGGATGCAGCATTAGGGGTAGGTGGTTATCCACGTGGTCGTATTATCGAAATTTATGGGCCGGAATCGTCTGGTAAAACGACAGTTGCATTACATGCTATTGCAGAGGTGCAAGCAGCTGGTGGACAAGCGGCATTTATCGATGCAGAGCATGCGCTGGACCCAATTTATGCACAGAAGCTAGGTGTGAATATTGACGAGTTATTATTATCACAACCAGATACAGGTGAGCAGGCATTAGAAATTGCGGAAGCATTAGTACGAAGCGGTGCAATCGATATACTAGTAATTGACTCTGTAGCAGCACTTGTACCGAAAGCGGAAATCGAAGGGGAGATGGGCGACTCTCACGTAGGTTTACAAGCTCGCTTAATGTCACAAGCATTGCGTAAATTATCTGGTGCGATTAATAAATCAAAAACATTAGCTATTTTCATTAACCAAATCCGTGAGAAAATCGGTGTTATGTTCGGAAATCCTGAAACAACGCCAGGTGGTCGTGCATTAAAATTCTATTCTTCTGTTCGTTTAGAAGTACGTCGTGCAGAAACAATTAAGCAAGGCAATGATATGGTCGGTAACAAAACAAAAATTAAAATTGTAAAAAATAAAGTAGCGCCACCATTCCGTACAGCAGAAGTAGATATTATGTATGGAGAAGGGATTTCGAAAGAAGGCGAAATCGTGGACTTAGGCGTTGAGCTAGACATCGTTCAAAAAAGCGGTTCTTGGTATGCATATGGTGATGAGCGCTTAGGACAAGGACGCGAAAATGCGAAGCAATTTTTAAAGGAAAATCCTTCTGTACGTGAAGAAATTGCGGGCAAAATCCGCCAATCTTATGGCATCGCGGCTTCAAACTATACAATCGGTGGTCATGAAGAGGACGAAGAAATAGATGAAGAATTAGCTTTATTATTAGGTGAAGAAAAGTAAAAGTATGAAAGCTGTTTGAAAAGGTGAGCCTTTTCAAACAGCTTTTTTGTTGTGGAAATGAAAACCCCCTGCTATGCGGGGGGTTCTAAAAAGCTTTTAGCTA
>NZ_PYWN01000307.1 GCF_003049505.1 Metasolibacillus meyeri | reverse complement strand
TGACTAAGGTTTCCTGAGGAAGGCTCGTCCGCTCAGGGTTAGTCGGGACCTAAGTCGAGGCCGATAGGCGTAGACGATGGACAACAGGTTGATATTCCTGTACCACCTCCCCGCCGTTTGAGTAATGGGGGGACGCAGTAGGATAAGATAAGCGTACCGTTGGTTGAGTACGCCCAAGCAGTAAGGCGTGGAAGTAGGCAAATCCGCTTCCTGTAACGTTGAGCTGTGATGGGGAGCTCTTTAGAGCGAAGTATCTGATTTC
>NZ_PYWN01000051.1 GCF_003049505.1 Metasolibacillus meyeri | reverse complement strand
TTGCATGCACTAGAGCAAAGAATGGATAAGAAATTGCATGCACTAGAGCAAAGAGTGGATGAGAAATGGCATACACTAGAGCAAAAAATAGACGAGAGAATACAAGCGCTAGAACAAAAAATAGATGAGAAAATACAGTCATTAGAGGATAGAATCCAAGAAAACTTTATTGCGACAGGTGAGCAATTTGAGTATATGACCAAGGTAATGCAAGAAAAGAATGAAGAAATTGACAAGCAATTTAACTTTCATTCTTTAAAAATTATGCAGCTAGAGCGAGATTTAAAATTTCATATGCTCGCACATTAAGTGAGAACGATAAGATAAAAAACGTAGCTTTCAAAAATCAAAGCTGTTAAGAAAGTGGTACATAGGTCTGCTTTCTTAACGGCTCTTTTAATGAAAGCATTGAAAAAGCTTAAGAAATTTGTTAAGATTACATTAGAATAATTCTAATGTAGTAATTGTGTTCATAGCATGTTCACAAACAGGTCGTGAAATTGCGTATATTTATGGTACAATTAGAATTATGAATTAGAACGTGTGAGGTGTGGGGGGTTCATGCATACATTAGTAGTAGGCTTGAATTATAAAACAGCGCCAGTAGCAATTCGCGAAAAGCTATCTTTTATTGAAAGTGAAATACCGAATGCCATGGAGGCGCTACAACAACAGAAGAGCATATTAGAGAATGTAATTGTGTCGACATGTAATCGCACGGAAATTTATGCGGTTGTCGATCAATTACATACAGGGCGTTACTATATTAAACGCTTTTTAGCAGAATGGTTCCATCTTTCAATTGAGCAATTTGAGGCACATTTATTTATTCACGAAGAGCAAGAAGCTATTCAGCATTTATTTAAAGTAACCGCTGGCATCGATTCGATGATTCTTGGTGAAACACAAATTTTAGGGCAAGTGAGAAAAAGCTTTTTACAAGGGCAGGAGCTTGCGACAACGGGTACGGTATTTAACCAATTGTTTAAGCAAGCGGTAACATTTGCTAAGCGTGCGCATAATGAAACAGCTATCGGTGAAAATGCGGTATCAGTATCATATGCAGCAGTAGAGCTTGCAAAGAAAATTTTTGGCTCATTAAAGAAAACACATGTCGCTATTTTAGGCGCGGGGAAAATGGGCGAATTAGCCATTCAAAATTTATATGGTAATGGTGTAGGGCAAGTAACAGTGATCAATCGTACATTTGAAAAAGCACAAGATTTAGCAGCGAAGTTTGAAGGGGCGGCTAAATCGATGCAGGAGCTACAATGTATGTTGCTAGATGCGGATATTTTAATAAGCTCTACAGGTGCGACAAATTACGTTATTGATTATGAGCTAATGCAATATGTAGCACGTATGCGTAAAGGGCAACCGTTGTTTATGGTCGACATTGCTGTGCCACGTGATTTAGATCCACGTATCGCAGATTTACCAAATGTATTTTTATATGATATCGATGATTTACAAGGAATTGTAGAAGCAAATTTAGCAGAACGTGAGAAGGCAGCTGCTGAAATTACGCAAATGATTGGTCATGAAGTAACGGAGTTTAAAGCTTGGTTAACGACATTAGGTGTAGTGCCTGTTATTTCTGCATTGCGTAAAAAAGCAAGTCGTATTCAAGAAGAAACGATGCTGAGCATTGAAAATAAAATGCCTGATTTAACAGAGCGTGAACGTAAAATTTTAAGTAAGCATACGAAGTCAATTATTAATCAGCTATTGAAGGAGCCAATTTTACAGGCAAAAGAAATGGCGAATTCTTCAAAGGCAGATGAGCAATTGCAATTATTCCAAGCGATTTTTGGCATTGAAGATGATGTACAAAATGAAATGGTTGTATCAAATGAAAGCAAAGTACAAATTCAGCCGAAATTGGCGTTTGAATCATAGTCACTTAACAAGAAGGTAAGTGAAAATTGCACTAGCATACTGTAGGCAAATGAAACTTGTTAGTCATCGTGACAAAATAGGAGCAATTTCGTATCTGTATAGTAAAATAATAGATAGGGAGGCTGTCGAGAAAGCAGGTTGGCACCTGCCTTTTCCGACAGCCTTTCGCATGTTTTAGAAACATGTTATTATGCTATTGAATGCTGAGAAGCTTCGCTAAAAGGATTTTACTGCTTTATAACAAGCAAGGGTGTTCAAAAGGCATATTACATTGCATACTATTGTTGGAAAGACCAACAGCAACTTGCCTTTCCGACTACCCCTTGAAATTTTGATGATAAAAGAAGGGATACACATGTCTGAAATGATAATGACGAGAATATATGAAGCCATTGTCGTACTATATGCAATTGGTCTCGTCTTTTATTTTATTGATTATTTTTATCGACGTATTCAGGCGCGCCGCATCGCTTTTTGGTTCGTGTCGATTGTCTGGATATTGCAAACAGTTTATTTTATTTGGTTTATTTTTGAGATGAAACGTTTCCCTGTATTGTCTTTATTTGAAGGTGTTTATTTTTACGCATGGCTACTCACTTCGTTGTCTATTATTTTGCACTGTATTGTACGTGTGGATATGCCTGTATTTTTTATGAATATGTTAGGCTTTGTCTTCGTCACAATCCATTTACTAGCACCAAACGATGTGGTCGAACCTGTGCGAAGTTCGCTGATTTCAGAAGTGTTAATTATTCATATTAGCTTCGCGATTGCATCGTATGCAGCGTTCACATTATCCTTTGTTTTTTCGGTACTCTATTTAGTGCTGTATCGCATTTTAAAACAGAAAAAGTTCAGTCCATTATGGTCGAGATTGCCGAACTTACAGCAAACGACGAGCTGGATGAGTTATTCGATGCTTGTAGGTATCCCTTTGCTATTCGTTAGCTTAGTGTTAGGATTAGAATGGGCATTTTTATCGATGGATGAATTCCCCATCATGGATGCGAAAATTATAGGATCATTTTGTATCGCCATTATTTATATTGTGATTTTATTATTACACCGCAGTAAAAAAATGGTTAGTACAACATATGCATGGGCTCAAATCTTTGTATTTTTGCTCATCGTTATTAACTTCTTCTTAGGCAGTAAACTATCAACATTCCATTTATGGTATTAAGTGAAAGAGGTAGATTTTTAGTGAGAAAAATTATTGTTGGTTCACGTAAAAGTAAACTTGCATTAACGCAAACAAATTGGTTTATTAATGAATTACGTGCTTCTGGAGCACCTTTTGAGTTTGAAGTGAAGGAAATTGTGACGAAAGGTGACCGTATTTTAGATGTGCAACTTTCAAAAGTTGGTGGTAAAGGCTTATTCGTCAAAGAAATCGAACAAGCGCTTTATGATCAAGAAATTGATTTTGCGGTGCATTCGATGAAGGATATGCCTGCGGTACTGCCAGAAGGCTTAGTGATTGGCTGTATCCCCCCACGTGAAGATGCACGTGATGCGTTTATTTCAAAGGGGCATGTGAAATTCGCTGATTTACCAAAGGGTGCTGTTGTTGGAACAAGCTCATTGCGTCGCAGTGCACAGCTTTTACAAGTGCGACCAGATCTTGAAATCAAATGGATTCGTGGAAATGTTGATACGCGTTTAGCAAAGCTTGAAACAGAGGAATATGACGCAATTATTTTAGCGGCAGCAGGCTTGAAACGCCTTGGGTGGAGTGATGATGTCGTGACAGAGTATTTGGATATCGACGTTTGTTTACCAGCTGTTGCGCAAGGCTCGCTTGGCATTGAATGTCGAGCAGATGATGTAGAGCTACTTGCAGCACTTGCGAAGCTAACAGATGCAGCAACGTGGCAAACAGCACATGCGGAGCGCACATTCCTTGCTGAAATGGATGGCGGCTGTCAAGTACCGATTGCAGGCTATGCAACGGTGGATGGCGACAATATTACATTGACAGGCTTAGTCGCTGCGCCAGATGCTTCTGTTACATATAAGGAAACAGTGACGGGAACAGATGCTGTAGAAGTAGGAAAAGAGGTTGCCGTATTGTTAACGAAGCAAGGGGCATTTGAGTTGATTCAACGTGTGAAGGCTGAGCAAGATGCACAGTAAACTCCCACTTGAAGGGAAAACGATTTACGTGACAGGCACACAAGCTGTGCAAACGATTGCACAGCTTGTTGCACAATATGGGGGAGAGGTACAAGCCTTTCCACTCATTGCGGTGCAAGCATGTGAAAGCGAAGATGATGCGAAATGGCTACAGCAGCTACCGACATACGATTGGCTGATTTTCACAAGTCAAAATGCAGTAACGAGCTTTGTAGAGAAAACAAAGCGCTTATCCATTCATGTAACAAATCGCATTGCTGTGGTTGGTGTGAAAACAAAGCAAGAGCTAGAAAGACATGGATTCGTTGTTGATTTTATGCCAACTATTTATAGTGCAGATGTCTTTGTAAAAGAATTTCCGCAAGTTGCAGGGGATGCTCATTGTCTTTTTTTGCGAGGGAATTTAGCAAAAAGTACGATTCGTGACGCATTACATTGTGAGGAATGGACGGTTTATGAAACGGTGCCAACGACTGCATACGTGCAAGCATTTAAGGAAAGTTTATTGAAGGCAGTAGAGCCAATCGTCGTTTTTGCAAGCCCTTCTGCTGTGCGTGTTTATGCCGAAAATATTGTACCAACAATAGGTTGGCATGAGGTAACGGTTGCTTCCATCGGTCATATAACAACAGCCGTTTTGCAGGAGTACGGGGCACATGTTGCTGTTCAGCCACAAGTTTATACAATGCAAGCAGTGATAGAGCAATTAATAGGAGGAACTATAAAGTGACACAATTACATTTCCAAAGACATCGTCGTTTACGTCAAAGTGCAGGGATACGTGCAATGGTGAAAGAAACCTATTTGCATAAAGAAGATTTAATTTATCCAATCTTTGTCGCAGAAGGCGAAAATATTAAAAATGAAGTGGCGTCCATGCCAGGTGTTTTCCAGTTTTCTTTAGATAACTTAGGTGCCGAGCTAGATGAAGTCGTGGCACTTGGAATTCCAGCAGTTATTTTATTCGGTTTACCAGCTGAAAAAGATGCGGTTGGCTCAGGAGCTTATCATGACCACGGCATTATTCAAAAGGCAACACGCTTGACGAAAGAGCGTCATCCAGAGCTGCTTGTTGTAGCGGATACTTGTCTATGTGAATATACAGATCATGGACATTGTGGTGTTGTAGAAGGTGAGCAAATTTTAAATGACCCATCATTAAATTTATTAGCGCAAACGGCGATTTCACAAGCGCAGGCGGGCGCTGATATTATTGCACCATCGAATATGATGGACGGCTTTGTCACGGCAATTCGTGCAGGCTTAGATGAAGCAGGCTTTGCCCATATTCCGATTATGTCCTATGCAGTGAAATATGCATCGGGCTATTATGGACCATTCCGTGAGGCGGCGGACGGTGCACCGCAATTTGGTGATCGTAAAACGTATCAAATGGATTCGTCCAATCGTTTAGAGGCAATGCGTGAGGCGGCGTCTGATGTAGATGAAGGTGCAGACTTCTTAATCGTTAAGCCAGCACTTGCTTATTTGGATATCATTCGCGACGTGAAAAATAATTTTGTTTTACCTGTCGTTGCTTACAATGTATCAGGTGAGTATGCAATGGTAAAAGCAGCCGCAATCAATGGCTGGATTGATGAAAAAGCAGTTGTATTGGAAACACTTCTTGGTATGAAGCGCGCGGGCGCAGATTTAATTATTACGTACCATGCAAAAGATGCAGCACGTTGGTTGGAGGAGAAATAGTATGCGTTCATATGAAAAGTCAAAGCAAGCATTTAGCGAAGCAGTCGATTTAATGCCAGGTGGTGTAAATAGCCCTGTTCGTGCATTCAAATCAGTCAATATGAGTTCAATTTTTATGGAGTCTGGCCAAGGCGCGATTATTCGCGATATCGATGGCAATGAATATATCGACTATGTATTATCATGGGGACCATTAATTTTAGGGCATACACATCCTGAAGTTGTGGCAGCGATTGGTGAGCAGGCGGCAAAAGGCGCTTCGTTCGGTGCACCAACTTTATCTGAAAATAAATTAGCTAAGCTTGTCATGGAGCGTTTGCCATCGATTGAAATGATTCGTTTCGTTTCATCAGGTACAGAGGCAACGATGTCAGCTTTACGTCTAGCGCGTGGTTATACGGGACGCGACAAAATTTTAAAATTTGAAGGCTCTTATCACGGGCATGGCGACTCTTTATTAATTAAAGCAGGCTCTGGTGTTGCCACATTAGGTTTACCAGATAGCCCTGGCGTACCAGCAGATGTTGCCAAAAATACATTAACGGTCGCATATAACGACTTAGAGTCAGCAAAATTAGTATTTGAAAAATATGGTGATGAGCTAGCAGCTGTTATTTTAGAGCCTGTAGCAGGCAATATGGGCGTTGTACCACCGCAACCAGGCTTTTTAGAAGGCTTACGCGAATTAACAACAGCACATGGCACATTATTAATTTTCGATGAAGTCATGACAGGCTTCCGTGTTGATTATGGCTGTGCGCAAAGCTACTACGGTATCACACCTGATTTAACTTGTTTAGGCAAAGTAATCGGTGGCGGTTTACCTGTAGGTGCATTCGGTGGGAAACGTGAAATTATGGAGCAAATTGCACCAGCAGGTCCGATTTATCAAGCAGGTACATTATCGGGGAATCCACTTGCGATGACAGCAGGCTATGAAACATTGGTACGCTTGAATAAAGAGTCATACGATTATTTCCGCAAGCTAGGTGACCAACTAGAAGAAGGCTTCCGCGCGGCAGCAACGAAGTACAATATTCCACATACGGTGAATCGTGCAGGCTCAATGATTGGCTTCTTCTTCACAAACGAAGAGGTTATCAATTTTGAAACAGCCAAAACGTCTGATTTAGCGTTATTTGCAGAATACTTCAAACTAATGGCAGAGGAAGGCGTTTTCCTGCCACCATCACAATTTGAAGGCATGTTTATTTCAACTGCACATACGGAGGAGCATATTGCGAAAACGGTCGATGCGTTCCATAAGGTGTTTGCGCAGTTGGCGAGATAAAGCTATCATTACCTCCTACTAAATTTCTGAAATTTGGTAGGAGGTGGTTTTTATATTGTTAACATTCGTATATGAGAGTTATGTTGCAGATTGAAAGTTTAATAACGACAATTTAGAAAACTATAGGTATTTGCTCGATGCCTTTGTCATGATTCAGCAAAAAGGAAGTTGGTTCTATGAAGTGTTCTTGTGATTGTTTTGAAAGCATAATAAAAGGACTTGCGTGTATGAAAATCTATCATAAATACAAGCCCTGTTCTAATTAAATTAAGCATAAATTTGTTTGAGTGAATTTTCTAACAATTAAGAATTTCTCCGTTAGTATTTCTCCATTTTTATTGTTATATTTTCTTCGCTAATTGTGACGTTTTCTGTTTCAGAAATGTTCTTAATAGAATCTCTCACTATTTGTTGAATCAACGTATCATCAACTTTTACATCCTTCGGGAAACCTACTGATACAGAAATTTCTGTAACATTACCGCCTAACATTATTGCGATTGACTCACTATCAAGTTCCGTTTGTTCTGTAATAGATGCGATTATTTTATTTTTTAATTCTGATAATAATTTTCCCTGTTTGCTTTCTACTACTTCGTGTTCACTTTCTACTACTTGAACTTGTTCTTCTTTTTCGTTACATCCAACCAATAAAATTGAACTAAATACAATTCCTGAAATTATAGCTTTTTTCACCACTACTATTTCCCCTTTCGCAAATGAATTCCAGATTATGCAATGAATCTCTATACGTAAGTTTGACGGTATCTATTGGGAAAAGTTCCGGTTTAAAACATAATGTCGTTTAACTTGATTCAGCAAACCTTCTCCTGTCGCGAAAGTGTAACGTCAGCAACAAATTCTTTTTGTATCGAAAGCGTAGTGGCAGATACAGAAGTTCACCATTCGGGATGAATGTCAGAAAAGTAATGGAATCAGAGGGAGTCCCAAACTCCTTATAGATTCAAGTTAAGCCTCCGACGCGTAATGGATTTAACCTACTCCGTTAATTAAATAACTGTATATTTAGTATTTTGTTAAATTGAAACATATTAACAAACCATAGTGTGAAGAAGCGTATAAGCTTTTAAAGCAAGTTATGATGAGATTGGGGGAGAAAAGTGATTCCGCCATTTTTCATACTCCAGATATCATTCCTTTGCTAAAAACGCCAAGCCTTTTTCAAGCGCAATATCCCTTGTTCAATTTGTTGAAAGGTTAGGTTGGCAAAGCCTATTAATATTTTTGGATCAGTAGGCATCATGCCAATATATAAGTGGCTACAAGGATAAACCTTAACTTTTTCTTCAAGGGCAAGCGCAATTAACTCCTCCTCACTATCAGCACATTCAATGGACAGCAAAATATATAAGCCGGCTTTTGTGCCAACAAATTGCACTTTGTCAGAAAAGTGCTGTTGCAATGTTTCCAAAAAGAAATTCATCTTTTTATGATAGGTGTTGCGCATGCGTTTAATATGTCGTTGCCATTCGCCGCAGCGCATAAATTCAGCCATTGCTAATTGGTGCAATAAAGACGCATTGTTTTCAAAATTTGCGAATTTTGCTTGATAAGTGTCTAACAAAGAAGCAGGCAACACCATATAAGCAAGGCGAATCCCTGGTAAAAATGCTTTAGAAAACGTCCCGAAATAGATAATGCGCGCGGGTGCTAACGAAGCGAGTGCTGGAAATGTTTTTTGCCCATAGCGATATTCCCCATCATAGTCATCCTCCAATATGTAGCCGCTTCTTTGTTCAGCCCATTGAATGAGTTGCCATCTTTGTTGAATGGAAAGTGCTGTGCCAAAAGGGTATTGATGTGAGGGTGTTACATAAAACAGGGAACTTTGTCGCTGTTGTAATTCCTCCAGCGCCACGCCTTGTTGATTAACTGCAATTGTTTCGATTTGGAAATTTAGTAACTCAAATACTTCACGTGCCCCATTATAGCCAGGGTTTTCTAATAACACGCTAGAGAAATCTTCCTTTAACAACATACTGAGCTGCAATAAAAGCTGCTGTGTGCTGCTGCCAATGATGATGTGCTGTGGCTCAGTAGAAATGCCCCTTGCTTGTAGTAAGTAATGTGCTAATTCATGCTGTAAAATAGGCTCTCCAAACACTTTACCGTAAGCAAAGCTTTCATTTCTTTCTAAAATAGCATTGGAAGTTTGCCGCCATTTATGATGAGGAAAGGTATGTTGATCAACAGCCCCCACTCTAAAATCAATGAGATTTGTCGCGTCCTGTTGAATAGGTACAGCTTGTTTTGGTTTTGTGCTATTTGGATGGACAAACATGGAATCAATCTCGTTGACAAAATAACCGACCTTATTTTCTGAACGAATGAAGCCTTCTGCGATTAATGTTTCATACGCTTGTAAAGTTGTATTGCGACTCACCTGTAGATGCTCCGCTAATGTTCGAATGGAAGGGAGCTTGTCATTTGTGGCTAGCTTTTTTGATTCGATAAGGTTTTTTATATGTTCATAAATTTGAATATACTTTGCTTTATGCTCATGAAGTGGAAAAATCATATGTACCTCCTATCTGACATGTAAATAAATTGATTTTTGTATCTTTTGAAATGTCAATTTTCTTTTTATCATTATACCTAATCACAAGGAAATGGGGGACCGAATTGAAGATTGAACAAATAAATTTATCACAAATAGAGGAAATCGCGGTTTTATTTGATGGTTATCGACAGTTTTATAAGCAAGAAAGCGATTTTAACGGGGCTGTTACGTTTTTAACGGAGCGTTTACAAAATAATGAATCGGTGATTTTTGCAGCAAAGGTGCAAGATGATTATGCAGGATTTGTTCAAATTTTCCCGATATTTTCATCTGTTGCAATGAAGCAAGCCTATCTTTTAAATGATTTATTCGTGGCAGAAAATTATCGCAGGATGGGCGTTGCGGAACAATTAATGGAGGCAGCCTTCCGCTATGCTGAGGAACAAAATGCGCGCTATTTGACGTTAGAAACAGCGGTTAAGAACGTTACGGCACAAGCGTTATATGAAAAAGTCGGAATGGAAGTGGAGGACACAGTGAGGCATTATATACGTTATTGGTAAAATGGCATTTTTCCCATAGCCCAAACATATAGTAGTCGATAGGGAGGGTGAGCGATGAAAACAATTACTTGGGATATGGCGGAGCAATTTACATTTCCAGTCGGACTTGGTGCGTTAGAGGATGTTGTGACAGCACGTGTGACACCGCAATGGGAGCAAAGTGAGGATGGGCAATCAATCCGGCTTACAGGTATTTACCATGTGGCAGCTTCCGTAGCATTTAATCCTACTGAATCGATTGAGCAAGTGCATGGCACATACATCGAGCATATTGATATCGAGCAGTCGACAGGCTATTTTGAGTATGCGTTGCCGTTAGAAGTAGATTTACCAGCACATAAAGTAACAGGACCAATCGATTTAAAGGTGCAAAATTTGAAGGCGGTTCATGACGGGGCGAGCTGTCAGCTTGTATGGCAAGTAACATGTGCTTTTGCGGAAGATGTAGAAGTGGTTGCAGTGCCTGAGCCGATTGCAGAGGTTGTGCAACAAACTCCCGTAGCGGTAGTTCAAGAAGAAGTTGTTGAAGAGCCTCTCTTAGCAATTATTGCAGAAGAAGTTGTCGTGCAACAAGAAGAGGTAGCGATACCTGTCTATCAAGAAGCGGTGGATGTACAGGAAGTAGCCCATCAGCAAGAGTCTACGAGTCATCTTGTATCAGGACACGCTGAGGAAGAAATACAACAACAGGCTGTAGCTCAGCAAACACCATTAAATGATGATTTCTTTGCTGAGCTAACGGAAACCTATAGCGTATTAAATATTCGTTCAAATCCAATCAGTTAATAATAAATAAGCGAGTAACCCCAACAGAAGAAGCAAGATTAAGTCACCTGTTGTTGGGATAATAAAAACGCGCACACCTTGAAAGATGACAATGGGCAAAATAATTGTACGACAATAAAAACGCGTTTTGCGTAGCCATGGTGGCAGTAAATAAGGGTTATAATTTTTCCTGCGCATGAAAACCATCCTTTCACTTGAAATTCAACGTTAAATTATATACAATATGTTCAAGTTAAATATTTGATGCAATGAGTAGGAAGAGTAAAATGTCTTTGTTTGTTTAGAGAGGGAGCGGTAGCTGAAAAGCTCCTACAGTACGAACATTTGAATGTAGCCTAGGAGCAGTTTTTGTGAACCAAAAGTAGCAAAAGCCGGTTAAACACCGTTATCTGAATTGAGAGCCAATCATTTTTTTGATTGGAATAAAGGTGGTACCGCGAACAAAATATATGCACTCCTTCGTCCTTTTTATAGGCGATAGGAGTGTTTTTTTATTTTTATTTAGTAATTCATTTTCAACTTTAGGAGGAATGCAGCATGACAGAACAGCTAACAATGTCAACAAAGTATGAGCCGAACGCGATTGAAGCAGGTCGCTATGAGTGGTGGCTTAGCGGGAAATTTTTCGAGGCGCAGCCAGAGAGCGATAAAAAACCTTATTCAATCGTGATTCCACCACCAAACGTAACAGGAAAACTGCACTTAGGGCATGCATGGGATACGACGTTGCAAGATATACTCATTCGTATGAAGCGTATGCAAGGCTATGATGCGCTTTGGTTACCAGGAATGGACCATGCAGGGATTGCGACACAGGCAAAAGTAGAGCAAAAGCTACGCGAACAAGGCGTGACACGCTACGACTTAGGACGTGAAAAATTCCTCGAAAAAACATGGGAATGGAAAGAGGAATATGCAGGTCATATCCGTGCGCAATGGGCGAAACTAGGCTTAGCATTAGACTATTCACGCGAACGCTTTACATTGGATGAAGGCTTATCTGATGCTGTAAAGGAAGTATTTGTTCAATTATATGAAAAAGGCATCATTTATCGTGGTGAACGCATTATTAACTGGGACCCAGCAGCCAAAACAGCCCTATCTGATATCGAAGTAATCCATCAAGATGTGCAAGGTGCATTTTATCATATGAAATACCCGTTAGCAGATGGCTCAGGGTATGTAGAAGTTGCGACAACTCGCCCAGAAACGATGCTAGGTGACTCTGGGGTAGCTGTACATCCAGAAGATGAGCGCTACCAACATTTAATTGGCAAAACGGTTATTTTACCAATCGTTGGACGAGAAATTCCAATCGTAGCAGATGACTACGTAGATAAAGATTTTGGAACAGGCGTTGTAAAAATGACACCAGCGCATGACCCGAATGACTTTGAAGTAGGGAACCGTCATAATTTAGAGCGCATTTTAGTGATGAATGAAGATGGCACAATGAATGAGCTAGCTGGCAAGTATAAGGATATGGACCGTTTCGAATGTCGCAAGCAAATCGTAGCAGATTTACAGGAAGCTGGCGTGTTATTCAAAATTGAAGAGCATATGCATTCTGTAGGTCACTCTGAGCGTTCAGGGGCTGTTGTAGAGCCTTATTTATCAGCACAATGGTTCGTAAAAATGCAGCCGCTTGCCGATGCATCACTTGAATTGCAAAAGGACGAAGCAGGAAAAGTGAATTTCGTACCAGCACGATTTGAAAATACGTACTCACGCTGGATGGAAAATATTCGTGACTGGTGTATTTCTCGTCAGCTATGGTGGGGTCACCAAATTCCAGCTTGGTATCATAACGAAACAGGCGAAATTTATGTTGGCAAAGAAGCGCCAGCAGATACAGAAAATTGGACACAGGATGAAGATGTGTTAGATACGTGGTTCTCCTCTGCTTTATGGCCGTTTTCAACAATGGGCTGGCCAGATGCGGAAAACGAAGAATTCAAACGTTATTATCCAACAAGTACGTTAGTAACGGGCTATGATATTATTTTCTTCTGGGTTTCACGCATGATTTTCCAAGGGCTTGAATTTACAGGTGAACGTCCATTTAAAGATGTACTAATTCATGGTTTAGTGCGTGATGCAGAAGGGCGTAAAATGTCAAAATCACTTGGTAACGGGGTTGACCCAATGGATGTTATTGATCAATATGGTGCCGATTCATTACGTTACTTCTTAGCAACAGGTTCATCACCAGGACAAGATTTACGTTACTCCACAGAGAAAGTAGAGGCAACATGGAACTTTGCCAATAAAATTTGGAATGCCTCTCGTTTTGCATTGATGAACATGGAAGGCTTAACATATGATGAAATCGATTTGTCAGGCGATTTATCGGTTGCAGATAAATGGATTTTATCTCGCTTAAACAACACAATTGAACGTGTAACAGCATTATCTGATAAGTATGAGTTCGGTGAAGTTGGACGCGAATTGTATAACTTTATTTGGGATGATTTCTGTTCATGGTATATCGAAATGGCGAAGTTGCCATTGTACGGTGAAGATGAAGCGGCGAAAAAGACAACGCGCTCGGTATTAGCACATGTATTAGACCAAACAATGCGCTTATTACATCCATTTATGCCATTCATCACGGAAGAAATTTGGCAGCACTTACCGCATGAAGGTGAATCCATTACAGTAGCGGCATGGCCAACTGTCAATCCGGCATTCAACTTTGAGCAAGACGAACAAAGCATGAAGTTGCTTATGGATATTATACGTTCAGTGCGTAATATCCGTGCTGAGGTAAATACACCAATGAGCAAAAAAGTAGGGCTGTATGTATCCGCGAAAGATACTGCAACAGCAGAAGTGCTTGAAGCAAATAAGGCATATATCGAAAAATTCTGTAACCCAGAGCCTTTAGTAATTGGGCAAGATATAGAAGTACCAGGTCAAACAATGTCAGCCGTTGTGACGGGAGCAGAAGTATTTTTACCATTAGCAGGCTTAATTAACGTAGAGGAAGAAATTGCACGTTTAGAAAAAGAACTTGAAAAATGGGCAAAAGAAGTGAAGCTTGTAACAGGCAAGCTATCAAACGAAAAATTCGTATCGAAAGCGCCTGAAGCTTTAGTGCAAGCAGAGCGCGAAAAGTTAGCGGACTACGAAGAAAAACACGCAACGGTTGAAAAACGTTTAGCGGAATTGAAAAATATGTAAAAGTGAAGGGCGACTGATAAGCATTAGTCGCCTTTTTTCTGGAAACGTGGAATAAAACTGAAAAAACGTAGAATAAACTTTCTAAAACATGGAATAAACCTCGGAAAACGTGGAATAAAACCAAAAACAGATGGAGTGTAGGCAATGTTTCAAACGATGCAGCAATGTACGGATTTTATTTTTCAATTAAAGGCGAGCAGTTATAAAGGTGCGCCGTTAGAGGCAATGAAAAAAATATTGGCAGCGCTCGGGCATCCTGAGCGCAAAACGAAATTTATTCATTTTGCAGGCTCAAATGGTAAAGGTTCAACATTAAATGCGACAAGGGAAATTTTAATGGCGCATGGGCTTACGGTAGGTGCTTTTACTTCTCCGCATTTAGAGCGAGCAAATGAGCGTATGACAATTAATCAGCAAGAAATTTCAGATGAGCAATTTTTAAGCTATGCGAATGCGGTAGCCCAAGCTGTTCATGAACAATTAGACGGGCAGTTTCCAAGTTTTTTTGAAGTGGTCACATTAATTGCATTTCAGCATTTTGCGCATGAACAAATCAATATTGCATTGCTTGAAACGGGTATCGGTGGGCGACTTGATGCAACGAATGTCATAATACCCGAAGTAAGTGTTATTACAACGATTTCATTAGAGCATACGGATATGTTAGGGGATACATATGCGCTTATTGCAGCTGAGAAAGCAGGTATTATAAAAAAAGGTAAGCCTGTTATTGTCGGCGTAGAAAATCAAGAGGCGCAAGAGGTAATTCGCCAAACGGCACAGCAGCAAGAAGCAGCGTTTTATCAGTTGCATGAAACGTTTCATATTGAGCGTTTAGAGAGTGGGGCATTCCATTATAAAGGGGATTGCATTATTTCTAATATTCAACCCGCAATGGAGGGAATGCATCAACAAAATAATGCGGCACTTGCGATTACAGCGAGTCAGCTTGTGCTAGGAGAATTGCGAGAGGATGCAGTACGTGAGGCGTTGCAGCGTGCAAAATGGCAAGGACGCTTTGAGCGTTTTGGCACAAACCTTATTTTAGATGGTGCGCATAATTCAGAAGGAACAGCCGCATTAGTTCAAACATTGCAGCAAGTGGAGCCAGCAAAAAAATATTATTTCTTGTATGCCGCGTTGCAGGATAAAGACCATGGCATTAGCATTCAAATGATGGAAAAGGTGGCGTCAGCCCTTTACTTTACGACAATTCCAATGCCGCGTGCAGCGTCAGCAGAGGCACTTGCAAAGCACAGTACACATCCTCATACGCATATTGTAGAAGATTGGGCGAAATTTTTAACGGAGCATCAGTTTGCAGAAGATGACTTGCTTATTGTCACAGGCTCTCTCTATTTCATTGGGGAAGTACGCACATTTTTACAAGCGCGAGGTATGCGATGATTCCAAAATTAGATGAATATAAAAAGCGCTGGCAATTACCAAGTGATGATGTCATTAAGCCGGGGCTAACGCGTATGTTACAAGCATTGGAGCAGCTAGGGCAACCACAGCAATCGTTGCAAGTGATTCATTTTGCAGGAACGAATGGCAAGGGCTCCACATTGACGTTTGTTGAGCAAATTGCTCGCGCGCACGGCTTAACTGTAGGCAAATTTATGTCACCGTGTATTGTCGATGTACATGATCAAATCCAAATAAATGGACAACCAATTTCGCAGGCGCAAATGGATAGGGTTTTCAAGCAAATGGCGGCAGGCTTGCAAAGTTTATTAACGGATTTTGAGTTATTAACATGCGCGGCATTGCAGCATTTTCATAACGAGCAAGTCGATTTAGTATTGCTCGAAGCTGGTATGGGGGGACGAGAGGATAGCACGAATGTTGTGACACCGATTGTTTCTGTTATTCCAAGTATAGCACTCGAGCATACCAATTTTTTGGGAACGACACTTACGCAAATTGCGGCACATAAAGCGGGAATTATTAAGTATAACAAACCTGTTGTGATTGGACGTTTACCAAATGAAGCGTATGAAGTTGTAAAAGCTGAGGCGAAACTACAAAATGCGCCATTTTTTGTGCTTGGTGAAGATTTTGAGGTAGAGGAAACAACCTATCTTTCTAGAGCGCGTCAGCTTGAAATAAGCAATTTACAAAGAAGGCTACTTGGTACGCATCAAGGCGAAAATATGGCCATCGCCATTACAGCTTTCTTGGAGGCGGCTACTGAACTTTCAATAGCAGTTGATGTAGCTGCAATTACCCAAGGGGTGTATGCGGCACAAGTATCAGGCCGTTTTGAGCAAGTGTTACCACATGTGTACTTTGATGGTGCACATAACCCTGCAAGTATTGAGGCACTTGTGCAAACAATCCAGCAGCAATTTCCGAATAGGCGAGTAGAAATTGTGATGGGCATGTTAGCGGATAAAGATGTTGCGCAGGCGATTCAATTACTAGAGCCTATAGCAAGTAAATTTATTTTCGTTGATTTTGACAATCCACGTGCAATGCGAGCAGAGAAGATGTTGGAAATGCAAGAGGGTACGGTGATGACATTGCAAGAGGTCGTAGCTTATTTAAAGAAAAATACTGCGACTAAAATTGTGACAGGTTCTTTATATTTATTAAGCGAGCTACGGAATTTGTAGAAAAATAGCGAAAACTTTTTTGGTGAGACTGACACAAGTCTTGCCTTTTTTCATGACAAATTTGCTACGGTACTTATAAGGTGGTGAAAAACATGCGAAAAAATGAATGGATTCGAGCGGCGTTATTAGGTATTGCTTCTGGATTAATTGGTGTCGCCCTATTTGTTGTGATGTTAAATTTTGTAGGGAAAGAAGAAGCGAAAGAGGAAATTTTACCTGTGCAACAGGAACTGGTAGAGGAAGTTAATGCTTCTTTTTATGCGAGTCAACATGGGCTTTTTTCAAGTAAAGAAGGAGCAGAGCAATTTATTGCAGTAAATCCCTTGTTGAATAAAGCAGCCATTATTGAAATAGATAATCAATTTTTCGTTTGGTCAGCGTTAGCAACAAATAAGCAAACGGCAGCATTGATGCCATCTGCCTTTTTTAAGCAATTGTCAATTGTTGCAGGCTGTACAGAGGCAACTATACAAAGATTACCTGAAATTTTAATGGATGAAAAGTATTTAAAAAATTATTTTGATCAGGCGCCAAAAGAAGGTGAAGTGCCTGCTGATTGGGGCGAGATACTTACTGCTGTATCAAGCCTTTCCGATGATATAAACGTAATGCGTTTACATCTTTTTGCACATTATTACGGGGCAAATGACTGCTTGAAAATTGAATTTTGAACGGCTGTTTTAGTAGCAAAATTCAATTTTGGCCATTTGTAGAAATTGTTCAAAATTAACTTTCTCCGCTATGATAGAAGCAGTAGGAGGAGATTTGAATGAATATTAGATCGCAAACAGAATTTGTACTTGCTTCAGCATCACCAAGACGCAAGGAACTATTAGCACAGCTGAATATACCGTTTGAAATCGTTACGAGCAATGTCGAGGAAACGAGTGTACAAGCACAATCAGTTGAACAATACGTAAAGGAAGTTGCTCGTTTGAAAACGCGTGATGTCGCAGCGAAATGTAGTGGAAAAACGGTGATAGGTGCCGATACAATCGTTGCGTTTCAAGACCGTTTACTACATAAGCCAAAAAGTCGCGAAGAAGCGATTGCGCATTTACAGGCATTATCAAATAATGCTCATCGTGTATTAACTGCGGTTGTTATTATCCATTCCAATGGAGAAGAGACGGTTTTTGTGGAAGAAACGGTTGTGAAGTTTAAGCAGCTGTCGCCCAAGTTGATTGAGGCATACGTCGATTCTGGGGATCCGTTTGATAAGGCAGGAGGCTACGGCATCCAAACACATGGTGCTCTTTTTGTTGAGCGAATTGAAGGGGATTACAATAACGTAGTAGGATTTCCGTTAGCCTCACTATTTGAACAGCTCATTCATCTGCGACTACTAACAATTTAATGGAAAGGTTGTGAAGGCATCTTATGTCTATGCTCCCCGAATTAAAAATTCGTGACGTTCATGAAGCAGATCGCCCGAGAGAGCGCCTTATACGCCAAGGGGCAGAAAGTTTATCCAATCAAGAATTGCTTGCCATTTTATTACGTACAGGTACGAAGGAATCATCAGTACTCGCACTCGCCAATCGAGTACTGGTGGATTTTGAAAAGCTCCACGCATTAAAGCACGCCACATTTGAAGAAATAACAGCTATTAAAGGAATTGGTGAGGCAAAGGCTGTCCAGCTATTAGCGGCAATTGAGCTCGGTAGACGCCTTGCGCAAAAAGAAATGGATTCTCGCTATACCATCCGCTCCCCCGAAGATGCTGCCACTTATTTGATGCCTGAAATGGAATCTTTGCATCAGGAACACTTTGTTGCTTATTTACTTACATAAATACAAATAAGGCAAAGCGGAATTAATCAAAAGAATGTCACACTAGAAATACGAATTCTTTGGTTTCTACTTCCTTTATACAAATTACGTTCAAGTATCTCTATTGTTATTTTTTCAACGAAAGTTTGAATGAATTGGCGCCTTTCTTCTTGTGTTAAAGCCTTATAGTTTTGATTAAACGATTGTGCAATTTCTCTGTAAAGTTCAGGGTTATATACATGAGGGGTGGCACTTTGTAAATATCTCACTTCATTTTGTACATATTCATATCTAGTTCTTGATTCATCCATACGTTCTTTAAATTCATCATCTGTAATCAAATCAGAAGCCCATGCACGTTGATACTTTTCACGTTGGTTTTCAATTTGTTTCAATTCTTTTTTTAATTTTGCGAGTTCATCATTATCATTATTACTTTCTCTATCCTCGGACATTTCAACTACTAGATTTTGCATGTATTGCTCTAAGGCATCTTCGATAGTCATTTCTCCAACGTTAAATGCGATTCTTTCTGTATTATTTAAAACGCAGACTTGGCATCTATATCGATTTCTAACTTCTGTGACACCATCAGTTTTGCGCGTCCAGGCGTAACGCTCAGATGTGCAACGACTACCGCAATCAGGGCAAACTATTTTCATTTGAAAAATAAAGTGACTTGTCACATTTCTTTTTTTGAAGTTTTGGCGAGAAGAAATTATTTCTTGTAGTTGTAAATATTCCTCTTTTGTCATTACCCCTTCTGCTACATCCTCATAAACCTCTCCTTTGAAATACATAGCACCATACAAAACAGGGTTATGCATTAAATCTAACAAAGTACGTATATGCCACTTGTAACCACGTTTAGGTTTATATTCGCTTGCATCCATTAGCATAGAAAGTTGCCGAAATGAAATACCTTCACGAACTTTTTTAATCATCAATTTTATAGCACCGATTTTTTCGTGATCAATATGCAGTTTATCATTTTCATCTTTGTACCAGCCATAGGGAGCCTGTGCAAGCCATTCCCCTTGGCGGGCTTTTTCTAATTGCCCCATCGTTACGCGTTCACCTAAGTTCGCACTTTCCCATTCAGCTATTGCAGCAATAATCGTGATGAACATTTTTCCCATTGCCGTAGATGTGTCGTAAAATTCGGTTGCTGAACGGAAAGTGCAGTTGTATTGCTCAAGTTCATCAAGTATTTTATGCAAATCACGTACAGAACGAGTTAGCCTATCTAATCGATAAACTAATAAAGTTTTTACATGACCATTTTTGATGTCAGTTAACAACCTCTTTAATTGCGGTCTTTTTGTGTTTCGTCCTGAAATACCTTCGTCTACATAAAACTTATATTCATTCCATCCTTGGGCTGAACAAAATGCCTTCAATCTTTCGCGTTGTGCAGATATCGAATAACCTTCATTAGCTTGTTCTTCAGTTGATACGCGAATGTAAATTCCTACAGTCATTTTAAATCTCCTTTTCGTCTATGTGATAAAAGGCTAAGCAATAAGCTCAACCTTTTATCAAATTATAGATTTAACAATTCTTTTTTCTTCAATTCGAATTCTTCATTTGTCAAAATACCCAAATCAACTAATTCTTTTAGCTCTTTCAATTGCTGGACAGCACTTTGCTGAGGTTGTTCAGCAACAACAGGTGTATTTTCAACTGTTGTGGTATTCAGTGTTGTGACACCTTTATTTTTCGCTAATTTCATCTGCTCGTTAATCACATCAGTCATTTTATGCAATGTCTTTTTATCAACTTGCTCAACAAGTGCAGCAGCAGAGCCATGATGGATGGTGAATTTTCCAAGCATTAATCCTTTAGTAATAGATACTGAATTAATAGCTTCTAAAGGAATTTCGGTTTGCTTCAACCCATAAAACATTCCTTTGTCCAAAAATAACACTCGTTCTGTAGTGCAAACAATTAATGCTGTACTTGTACTAACAAAACCTGATGTTGCGTACATAATTTCTTCTGATTCTCTTAAAATGTAAGGTAGCTCTTTTACTTCTTTCTTAGTGCCAAATAAATCCGAAACACCTACTTCTTTAAAGCGGTTCATTACAGTTTCAATTGTATGAATAGGCATTTTTGAACCCTCTCCTCTTTCTATTTATTTTTCAGAGTTAAATTCCTCTATAAAACGAGTATAACAAAATTACCTATAAGGATAATATAAATTTCAGGAAAAAACTGTTCTGAAGTACACCATATTTTCTGTCTCTTATACACATCT
>NZ_PYWN01000050.1 GCF_003049505.1 Metasolibacillus meyeri | reverse complement strand
ATAAATATATTTTCATGGTAAAGCAAATGACTGATGTAGAATAATTTTAACTGTTATAAATTTCTTTTTAATTGATGCTTAATTTAATAGGAGCAGCGAATAATGATAAGGTAAAGGAGAAAATTAACAAGCTATAGCGAATACAATATTTTTAGGATACTTTTAGCATAGCATGAATACCTCTTTTATGTACCGCCAATATTCCGTCAATATACCGACGTTTTACCGTCCTATACCGCCACTTTTTTGTCGGTAACCGCCATTTTACCGCCAAATTGTCAAAAAATAAAAAATATATCTACACATTGTCATGAATTTAGTTAAAATAATAAGGGAGAAGGTGTTAGAAATTTTTTAAAGAGGGGAGGGAGTGACCGGGTGGCATAGCCATATAAAAAATCATTTAGAGAAAATAGTCGCATTAGAAAGTAATCTTAATGAGTAATTAGTATTAATGATGCAACAATTTATTAAGGAAAAAGAGCAGCAAAACTTGGCGTTTGGCACATTATGTGTATTGCATTATGCTAAATATAGCGAGCAAATGCAAGATGATATTTAGGATGTAGCAGCTTTTTATTTTAACTTTCGATATTGTGGATGAAGATACTAGCCTTATCGTTGAAGGGTGTATTAACAATGCTTACAATGGCTAGTAAAATAATACGTACAAGCTCTTTTACACACCTTTAGTGATTATGACCACAATCTTTGCAAACTTACAACAACTTCTCATCTCGAATGGCGCAATACGCTATGCATTAACAATTAAAAACCTTTACAAAAACAAAGCACAAACATGAATTGAATACGTTAATAAATGATGAATATAAAAAATACTTACTAAAATAATGAAATGAGGCTGATTTATTATGATGAAACTAATTCAATATTTACAAGACAACATGGATATCGCAAAGCTATTACATGAAGGTAAAGTATCATTAGTAGGCGTGACAGAACAGGAGCAAGTAGCGATTATGGAGGCGTTTGAGGAGGAGGTTCATGCTGACGGTGTTTTTTGGAGTTAGTGAATGATAAATAAGAAATTATGGTGGGGTGTACTAACATTATGTATAGGGTTAGGCGTATATTTATCTATCGTTGATTATAAAAACCCGTTAATAAAAATTAAAATTCAGCAACAAGACAAATTATGGGTTGTTGAAAAGCCATATTACGAGCAATGGGCAGTAGAACAGGGAATTGATATTGGAGATATTATATTAGAGATTGATGATATGGATATTTCTGAGTATAGATTAATTTCATACGATGAATTTATACGAGCTGCAAACGAACTAACAATTAAAAAGCAAGATGGTACAATACTACAAGTAGAGGTATTACACAGAGACTTATTGGTGCAATTTTACTTGCATGTGATGTTACCAATTCTTTACTTTATTCTATCGTTAGGAGCTACACTCTACCTATATTATAAAAGGCAACAAAATATTGAAAGTATAAAATGGCTTATTTTGTTTATATTGACAGTAGCATTAACATATTTGAGTAGTAACGCTTCTAGTAAAGCCGATTTGATTGGACGTGCTATTATAAGTGGAGGAATTTTACTTTCACCGTTAATGCTACTACAATTTTTAAAAAGCTATTATAGATACTTACATATAAAATGGCCATTTATACACCAGATTGAGAAATTATACATATTACCAGTAATAGGGGCCGTACTAGGTTGTATTGAAATATTATATCCTTATACAAAAGACGTTATAGTTATTTTTTTACTTGCTACATCATTCATACTTTTTTTATTTCCTTTATGGGTACTATTATACAGCTATTATAAAAAACGCACTGTCCAATTACGCTTATTAATTTTAAGCGTAATTTTGCCGTTTTTACCGTTTTTGTTTTTATTTGTGTTACCTGAAGTGTTTTGGCAGCAAGCAATTTTAGAGGCGGAATATAGTATACTATTCGTTCTCTTAATTCCGTTTTGCTTTATGTTTTTGCGTGTGTCAGAGCGTTTGTTTGATGTTCATTACTATATTACACGTACAAGCTATTATTTCCTTGTTACGTCTGCTTTAACGATATGGCTTTGTGTTGGGTTGTTTTCCTTAATGAAAAATGCGTCTAATGGAGGAATTGCTGTTTTCTTATTTATTTCGATTCTTTTATTTTTCTATGCAAAGGAAAAAGTAGATGCGAAATATCGAGATGTCCTATTTACGCCAAAGGGCAATACCATTCGGCAACTGTCACGTGCGATTGATCAAATGAGCGCTGCTTATAGGGTGGATGAATTACTTTCTATTTTAAAGCAGGAGGCAGCTAACCATTTAGAAATAAAAAATATCGAGGTTGTGAACTATGATGGCAAAGAACAAGAGATGCTTGATGAATATGTGATGACCGATGAACAAATTCAACAGCTACAAGCAGGGGAAATTGTGAGGCTCTCCGATGTGTATGTGGCGCTTATTCATCAAGAGGCACGTATGAAAAGGCTATTACTTATTGAGCATCGGGGTAAAATTCGTTTAAAGGACGAGGAGCTTCTATGGCTAAAGCTATTGTTAAAATATGCAGAAAGTGCGATTGAAAGCTTGAAAAAAATTGAAGAGCTATTGCGAGAATTGCGAAGCTTAAAGCAAACAGCGGAGCAGGAGCCTGTATGGTTAAAGAAGCTTGTCTGGCTAAAAATAGAGCAAGAAAAATATTATGTAGCACAAGAATTACATGATACCGTATTGCAAAATTTAACACATCTTACACGTGAAATGAGTTTGTTAGTAGAAGATGATGCGGTTCCGATTCGAGGGCTATACCAGCAAATGCAAAATAATGTGCAAGATTTACGGACATATTGTGAGACGTTGAAGCCACCGGTACTAGATAAACTAGGGTTGACTGCGGCGCTTAGCCAGCTAGTGCAGCAAGTAAATAGCAAAGCAAAATTTAAATTATATACAACTTTTGAACGTGTTTATTTAAAGCATGAACAACTACCTTTAGTTATTTACCGTATTATACAGGAGCTATTGAACAATGCATTAAAGCATTCTGATGCAACAAAAGTGACACTTTCTTTACAAGAATTAGATGAGGGTTTTGAATTAATCTATGAAGATGACGGTATTGGCTGTACATTAGAACAGATGCTACAAACAGACTCTCTAGGTATAAGAGGTATTAGGGAAAGAGTAGAGGCGTTTAATGGACATTGTCATATAGAGACAAATATAAATGAAGGCGTATTTATTCATATTATCATAGAAGGGTCTGAGGAAGATGATTAAGGTTCTTATTGTAGATGATCATCCTATTGTACTAGAAGGATCAAAGCGGTTAATGGAATCGGCTGATGATATTCAAATTGATACGGAATTGCAGGCGATGAATGTGAAAAGTCGATTAGCTGCAAATGATTATGATGTTTATTTACTTGATGTGAATTTAGGTGAAGATGATGGTATTTCTTTAGCGCAGCAAATTAAGGAACAAACAAATGCGCGAGTTATTTTATATACAGGAGATGATCCAACAAATTATTATTCGCTTATCGTTGAAAAGAAAGTGGATGGGGTCGTTTCTAAAATGGCTACGCGCTTTCAGGTGATTCAAACGATTCGCGCAGCGATACAGGGGCTTATTTTAATACCGACGGATTTTCTTGATTATATTCATTTTAATAGTAGAAACGATATCGAGTTAACTGCAAAAGAAAAAATGCTTGTTTCATGGCTGCAAGAAGGTTTGACTAATAAAGAAATGGCTGCGAAATTGCATATATCCGTGCGTACAATTGAGCGCTATTGGACACAGTTGTTTCAAGTGTTAGGTGCTACTTCGCGTGAATCGGTGCTTGAAATTGTCAAGGAGCAAAGGCTTTTGGAATAAGGCGAGTTTGATACAATTTAATAGATTTAGTATACTGGATTCATTCTATCTAGAGAGGGGTGAGTTCATGAATGTCTATGATTGGATAAAAATCATGATTCCACCATTTCCCTTCAAAGCGATGTTTTTTTCTTAAATTCTTATAAAATAGGAGCTTTAAAATGGAAAAAAACATCGGGAATCGAAAGCCTCGATTACTTTTACTTATTGTATTAGTAGGCTTTCCTCAAATGAGTGAAACAATTTTTACACCTTCCTTGCCACAAATTGCTGATTCTTATGGCGTTGCAATGAGTACGGCACAATTAACGTTAAGTATTTATTTTTTAGCATTTGCTTTTGGTGTCTTCTTGTGGGGCTATTTGTCTGACTTTATTGGCCGACGTCAAGCAATGAATTTTGGGATTTTCATATACGGTATAGGTAGTGTTTTATGCTACCTGTCCTCAGATATTTCGCTCCTGTTATTTGCTCGCTTTATACAAGCATTTGGTGCAAGTGCAGGCTCGATCATTACACAAACGATTTTAAGGGAAAGCTACGAAGGGAAGGAACGCCATCGCTTTTTTGCACAAATTTCTGCTGCTTTAGCCTTTACACCTGCTCTTGGTCCGTTCATTGGTGGGTTTGCTGGAGAGGTATTTGGCTTTCGTATGGTCTTTCTTATTTTAATTGTAATGAGCGTAGTAATTTTCAGCTATAGTTATATATCACTGCCAGAAACAATGGCACATCAACAGATGACAAGACCTCAAATTTTTCCAATAATGAAAAGGCTTATAACGGATAAAAAGGTAGTCACTTTTGGCGTGTTAATTGGCGGATTAAACGGCGTGTTATTTAGCTATTATGCTGAAGCACCCTATATATTTATAGAGCAATTTGGCTTTTCACAGTCGATGTATGGGTTATTAGGATGCGTTGTTGCAATAGCGACAATTATAGGTTCTGTTATTTCGAAGCATTGGCTAGAAATAAATGCACCAGAGAAAATTATTAGAAAGGGCTTGCTTATTGCATTAATTGGTGCAAGCTTCACTTTTGTTATAAGTAAAATCTTTGTTGAGCCGACTTTTTTACAGGCGCTATGTTTTATTGCTGGCATATTTATTTTGCTAACAGGTGTCGGTGTAGCATTGCCGAATTGCCTAAGCTTAGCCTTAGTTGATTTTCATGATGTTATTGGTACGGTAGGAGCAATTTTTAGCTTAGGTTACTATTTGTTTATTAGCTTGCTAACATTTATGATGAGTCAGCTTCATGACGGGTCTTTAGCTACCATGCCAACGTACTTTATAGGGATATTCATCGTTCTGCTGTTGGCGAAATCATTCTTCATTCGTCCTTTAAAGAGCATATCTTGACAGAGCTTGTCGCTGTCAAAAAAGTTGTAAAGCAACTGGAAATGTAGTTTGAAATTTTAGCGACAGAGCTTTAAGTCTAATATGTTCAACTGGTTAATAATTCTGAAAAGATTCATTACTGCCTGAAAAGTGGCGCGCTAGTCATGTTTTGTATTGAAAGCAAAGTGACAACAACAGCGAGCACATACTTTTCAGGCAGTTTCATTACATAGGTCATAATTTCTTCTTTAAAAATAGTGTAACTAAGTGAAATTTTAAATCCTTTAATGGATGTTTTCATTCTATACGTTCACATGGAGAGATAGTATAATAAAAGAGATAGCAGTTTGTTTGTAGGAAGTAAAATTGTGCCGAAAAATAAATAAATGAATTAAAAGTGAAAGGAGTGGAATGAATGCAAAAGGAAGATCAAATATACGAGTTATTGTTAAGCATGCATGGAGACATACAAGATTTAAAAATTGGCATGCAAAAAATGGATGAGCGTATGCAAGTGCTAGAGCAAAGAATGGATAAGAAATTGCATGCACTAGAGCAAAGAATGGATAAG
>NZ_PYWN01000049.1 GCF_003049505.1 Metasolibacillus meyeri | reverse complement strand
GTTAGTCTTTCTAAAAATTCGATTACCTGTTTATACGATAAAGTTGGCTAAAAGTTTCAAAATAATTATAAAAACTTTCATTTTAAGTATAACCTATTTCCCCACGTTAAGAATAATCATACGCTAAAAAGCAGCTAAGAAAATTGAATTCCCTTAGCTGCTTTACACATAGTTAAATATTGCGGCAAATTTCCAAGACTTGCTCTACCGCTTGTGCGGAATGCTGAAGCGCCTGCTTTTCTTCTTCTGTCAGCTGCAATTCAATGACAGATTCAATGCCGTTACCACCTAATATAGTTGGTACACCTAAAAATAAATCGTTATAGCCATATTCCCCTTCCAACAAAGCGATGGATGGAATAATTTTACGTTGGTCTTTCATAATGATTTCCACCATTTGTGCACAAGCCGCAGCTGGTGCATAGTAGGCGCTACCATTGCCAAGCAGACCAACGATTTCACCGCCACCTTTGCGTGTGCGCTCAACAATTTGTGCTAATCGCTGTTGAGGAATCAGCTTTTCAAGCGGAATGCCACCTGCATAAGAATAGCGAATTAACGGTACCATTTCATCGCCATGACCACCTAATACGAAGCCCGATACATCCTCTGGCGCAATTTGCAATTCCTGTGCAACAAATGTATTGAAGCGCGCTGTGTCTAACACACCTGATTGACCAATAACGCGATTTTTAGGGAAACCTGTTTCCTTATAGCAAACATATGTCATTGCGTCCACTGGATTGCTTAGTACGAGCACAATACTGTTCGGTGCATAACGCTTAATTTGTGCAGATACTTGCTTAATAATTTTTGCATTTGTCGCAACTAAATCATCGCGACTCATACCTGGCTTACGCGGAATACCCGCAGTAATGACGACAATGCTTGCCCCCGCAATATCTTCGTAATTGCTCGTCCCTTTAACAGACACATTAAATTTCTCAATTGGGCCTGTTTGCAATAAGTCGAGCGCCTTGCCTTTTGTCGGGTTTTCCGCATCTGGAATATCCAATAGTACGACATCTCCTAATTCCTTTTGTGCTAAAAATAAGCTGAGTGTCGCCCCTGTATGTCCTGCTCCTATAACAGCAATTTTATGTTTTTGAAATGGCATTATGCTTCACCGCCATTTTCAGTTGAAGTTGTTTCTGTTGCTTTCTTCGCACGCGCTGGCGTTGGCTTTTTCTTCGGTGCTTCTGGCCCTTTAATCATTTGATATACATCCACATCTGGTCGTGGAATAACATGTGATGATAATAATTCGCCAACACGCATCGCTGCTGCTTTCCCAGCATCCACTGCTGCTTGCACTGAGCCGACATCCCCTTGGACAACGACTGTTACAATTCCACCATCTACAAACTCCTGCTTCACAATCGTCACATCGGAAGCTTTAATCATCGCATCTGCTGCTTCTATAGAGCCAACTAGCCCCTTCGTTTCAATCATACCGATTGCACTACTCATTTGTCTTCACCTCGCATTACTTCTGTAGAATCGATAATACCAATGACAACTGCATCAATTGGCAGTGGATTATCTTTCATAATATAGCGTGACGATCCGCCACTTGTAATAAGAACATCATCACCTATGCCTGCACCAATGCGGTCCGCAGCAACAAGTTCAGTTCGTATCGGCTGTTGGTTTGAATCAATTGGTTGAATGATTAACAGTTTTAAGCCGTTTAATCCTTCTTCCTTACGTGTAGCCCAAACATTCCCAATAACTCTTCCTATTTGCATTTGCTCACCCTCAAGCCATTTATTCTTTATTCACTGTTAATATTTTATTCAATTCTCGAATTTTATCATGTGCCAGTGCTGTCACAATCGTCTTTTTCGATACGATGATTTCTGGCTCTTGTATTGCCGCTACTTCTACTTGTGATAATAGCTTTTTCGTGAAATGATATGCCGCTTTTGGCTCAGGTAGCTCAGGCAATGAAACCGCCTGCTGAACGACTGGCTGTGCTGCTTGCTGAGTTGATGATGGTGCTTGGACAATTTCAGCGAAGGCCCCTTGCTTGATTAAGCCTGCATTTGCCTCGTCTGTATCGATATGCATTTCCAAGCGGTAACGCTCAGATACGCGAATCATAACATCTGATAAAATAATCGGTCTGACACCATCTAGCTTAATTTGCACGCTTTGTCCGTCTTTCACTTGTAGGCGAGTGCTATCTGCTGGTGTCATATGAATATGCGCTTTTGCGACAATAAGCCCTTCCTTCAGCACCACACTTCCTCGTGGACCGATTAATGTAATAGGGCTTGAGCCTTTTACATCACCAGAAATTCGCAATGGTGGTTTTACGCCTAATTTAATGGCATCTGTAAAGCTGACTTCCACTTGAGATAAAGAGCGTGCTGGACCTAAAATTCGCACTCGTTCAATCGAGCCTTTTGGACCCGCAATCACAACTGTTTCCTCCGCTGCAAATTGACCTGGCTGTGAAAGCTCAAATTTCGGTGTCAGCTGATAGTTTTCACCAAATAGTTGCTCCACCTCTGCCTGTGCCAAGTGCACATGTCGTGCTGATACACCGACTGGAATTTTATGATCGTGCTGAAGGGAAGGCTGATTTTTTAACACTTGCTGTAGCACTTCTTCAACAATTTTTTGTACTAGGTTCTCTTGCATCCAACCTCCTCCTTACTTTGTTATTTTGAAAATTGTCCCTTTTGCCTGCTGTTTAATGAAGCCTGCATTCGCCTCATCGGTATCAATATGCATCTCTAAGCTGAAATCCTTTGATACGCGAACAACGACACCGCGCATTGTAATAGGACGCTCACTTTCCACTTCGACCGAAACGATTTCATTGTTTTCTACATTGAAGTCTTTCGCGTCTTGTTCTGTCATATGGATATGCGCTTGCGCAATAATTGCACCTTGCTTGATGGTAATGACTTGCTCACCATTGCTAATTTTAAGACTTGCTGAACCTTCAACATCACCTGATTGTCTTAACGGTGGGTTGATACCAAGTTTCAGCGCATCTGTTTTGCTCACTTCTACTTGTGTTGCGGGTCTTACTGGTCCTAATATACGCACGTTATGAATAACGCCTTTTGGTCCCTCAATCGACACTCTTTCCTTTGCCGCATATTGTCCTGGCTGTGAAAGGTCAAAATCCTTTGTTAAGCTAGCATTTGGGCCAAAAAGCGCTTGCAAATCTTCTTCACTTACATGGATATGTCGCGCTGAAATCGCAACGGGAATTGTTTTTGTGCTCATGCGAGTCACCTCTATTTGAATTTGTATGGAAACATACTAACATTCGTAGTTCAAAAGTAATGATTCGCTCAATGAAGTGCCAATTTCGCTCAATCAAAGCTAAAATTCGCTCATTGAACGTGAAAAATCGCTCAACCACCGACTAAATGCGCTCATCAAAAATTAAAAATATGGGGCTTGTTTAAAAATAATTATACTTTTGAGAACAAGCCCCTTTTTAGCTAGTTAATTAGCCTTCAAGCTTTGGTAAAATTAATTCTAATTCGTTATGTGGACGTGGGATTACGTGTACAGATAATAATTCGCCTACACGCTCTGCTGCTGCTGCACCTGCATCTGTTGCCGCTTTTACTGCGCCTACATCACCGCGTACTAATACCGTTACGATACCGCCACCAACATGTACTTTTCCTACTAAGTTTACGCTAGCTGCCTTTACCATTGCGTCAGCCGCTTCGATTGCGCCTACAAGACCTTTTGTTTCTACCATTCCTAATGCTGTACCTTCTCTGCTCATTTTCTATTCCTCCAATTATTTGTTTTGTAATGTAATTTGTTTTAATACTTGATCCACAATTTGCTGCACCATATCCGCATCCACTGCCTCTGTCTGTGCCACTTGCTTCTCAACCAGCGCCTCTAATGGCTCGTATGCTGGCTCTGGTACTGTGACATTTTTCGTGCCATATGCCATACGTTTAATATTGATTAAATGTCTTGCTGTCACATTATCGGATGTAATGTTGCCACCAAATGTACCACAGCCAAGCGTGAACGATGGTGCTAAACCAGTTGTTCCACCGACAGCGCCAATCGATGATAATGTGTTGATGACAATCCGCGATACAGGTAGCTCCACTGCGAATTGCTCCGCTAATGCTGCATTCTCCGTATGAATCGAGCATGTATGCCCGCGCCCACCAATATTGAGTAAATCAATCATCACTTGCTTCGCTGCTGCGCTATCCTTCACTGTGTAAAGGGCAAAAATTGGCGAAAGCTTTTCAAGTGAAAATGGAATTTCCTTCCCTACCTTCGTTTCTAAGCCGATGAGCACTTTCGTACCCGCTGGCACGCTAAATCCTACTAAATCTGCTAAGCAGGCAGCGGATTTGCCAACGATTTTCGGGTTAACTTTCCCCGGTGTAGGAGAAATCAGCTTCTCCATTTTGACCTTTTCTTCTGGCGATAAAATATACGCGCCGTTTTTCTGTAGCTCCGCAATTAACTTGTCTGAAATGGCTTCATCTGCAATGATTGATTGCTCTGTCGCACAAATCGTCCCGTTATCAAAGGATTTACTTTGCACTAAATGTTGTGCAGCCTTGGCGATATTTGCTGATTTCTCAACATATGCAGGCACATTACCTGGACCAACACCGTATGCTGGTTTTCCAGAGCTATAAGCAGCTTTTACGAGTGCCCCGCCACCTGTTGCTAAAATTAAATTAACTTGTGGATGCTTTAGCAATTGCTGTGTAGCATCCATTGAAGCCATCGTTAAACATTGTAACAAACCTGCTGGTGCACCCGCTTGCTCTGCGGCAATACGGCAAACATTTAACGCTTCCTCTGTACATTTTACCGCATATGGATGCGGGCTGACTACAAGCGCATTGCGTGTTTTTAAAGAAATCATCGCTTTAAAGATTGCTGTCGATGTCGGATTAGTTGTTGGCACAATACCTGCTACAACGCCGAATGGGCTAGCGATTTCAGTTACCTTTGCCGCGCGGTCATAGCCGACGATGCCAACGGTTTTTAAATCTTTAATATCTTCATATAAATCTCTTGAAGCTACTTCATTTTTTATCTTTTTATGGTTAGGAACGCCCATGCCTGTTTCTTTTACAGCCATTTTCGCTAGTCTATCCGCTTCCTTAAAAGCGGCATCTGCTACCGCTTTGACGATTTGGTCAACTTGCTGCTGTGAAAATTGCATATAAGCTGCTTGCGCTTCGCTTGCTTTTTTCACCGCATCGCGCATTTCCTGTAGTGCTAATAAATCATGATCTAATGTAGGCACTTGCGTCGCCTCCTTTCTAAATGATTGGATTTCTTGCCAAGTTTTCAATTGCCTCTCTGAATGCATCAGCCGCCGCTTGGCAAGAGGATTGTGAGCCACTCAATAGCCCACCGCCAAAGTTCGTTTCAGATGGAGGGCCGAAAAATACTTTTAACTCCACATCTGCCGCCTTTAACGCAGCATCCAAACCGACAACTGCTTCAAGCGGTGGTGCGATTAAATAAGCAAGTGCTGTACCCTCTCGAACGCCTGCCTGCTGTGCCAAATATGTGCCGCAGCTAGCAACTGTATGAGCAAATAAAGCATGACCATCATTGCCAAGAATCGCTTCGAAATACGTATCGAACTGCACTTTTTGCTCGATTGCCTCTAAGCCGCTGCGCACCTCATCGGGTGAACTTCCCGCAATAATGCCAATCACTTCGCCTGATAATGGGCCAGAAGCATGTGCAGCTCCTGCGTAAAAGCTTTTCGCATAAACGACATCGACATCCGCTTTTTTCGTTGCTTCATCAAATGCCACATAACCAACATCATCGATTGTTAATGTCACAAGCCCTAAGCTAGTATGATGCGGCTGCAATGCTAGCTGCTCCGCAAGCTCATTATTGACACGTGGAATAATTTGCATTGACAAAATTTCCGCCATTATTTTTTGAGGATTCATCTTCATGCCTCCTTAGCTTTCTTTCTCCACAAGTGCCACACCGCTCGCCTTGTGTTGTAAAATTCTTTGCACAACCGTTCCCAAATAAGCTCCCGCCTCTAATGGTGGAATACCACCTTTATGGATATTCGAAATCACCATACGTTCTGCCTCTACTGTACCAAGGCGCGGCTTATAGCATAAATAAGCGCTCATCGATTCAGCAGATACCAGTCCTGGACGCTCTCCGATTAAGTAAACAATGACTTCAGGCTGTAAAATTTCACCGATTTCATCCATCAGTGCCACACGCCCTTTGTCAATGTAAAATGTTGTGCCGATTTCAATTTTCAAGTTACCTAAGCTTTGTTGTAGCGATAAGTAAACATCCATAATGTTTTCCTCAATTGCACTTGCGCTTAAGCCGTTCGAAATAAGTATTTGTACTTGCGGATTACTTTGACAATTCGCTTTAATAAACTCCTTCGACTCATCTGATAAGCGACGCCCTAAATCTGGTCGTGTAATATATTCCTCTTTGTCTGTTACCCTCGTTGTGACAGTTGAAATATTTAACTTTTGTAGCAATTCCTCAGATACTTCGCCATATACTGCATCTACCGCCGCCGCATGATCCAGTCTGAATTGTAACCATGTTTTGGTTTTCGGTCTTGTTCCTGCTCTGCCAACACCGATTCTTGCTGGTGTATTTTTACGTGCAGCTTGTACACTTTCAGATAGGTTATCCCCTTCAAATTGGAACACTTTCACATCATTTGCTTCAGGCTCAACATAGCTTGTTTGCTCATTCGTTGATGTGTTGTTATACAGCTTAATTAATGTATCCGGTTCGTCTACTGACGGTGATTCGGGCGTTTCCAAAATGCGCAATGTTGTATTGCTCTCCTGCACTTCTTGCTGCGGTTCTGTGCTACCATTCATCTTTTCCATGACAAGCTGTGTAATTTTCGCTACTAATTCTTCGTTCACATCATCCACCTACCTTTCAAACAGCGATAAATCGCCCGCCCTAGAGGAAAGACGACCATTTTCATAAATGCCCATTTTTTCTAGCCATGCTAGATAAGCTGGTGCTGGTGTTTTTCCTAAAGTTTGCAGCAATGTCGCTACATCATGATAGCTTAGCGATTGATAATTCAGCATGACATCATCTCCCATTGGAGCAGCGATAATGAAGTTTACGCCAGCCGCCGTCAACAGCACGCTTAAATCTTCAATATCATTTTGGTCTGCTTTAATATGGTTCGTATAACAAATGTCTACACCCATTGGCAAACCGTGCATTTTCCCCATGAAATGGTCTTCAAGCCCTGCACGAATTACTTGCTTATTATTGTATAAATACTCTGGTCCGATAAATCCAACAACTGTGTTGACGATATATGGATTGAAATGTCTCGCAAAGCCGTAGTTGCGTGATTCAAGCGTTAGCTGGTCAACACCATAATGTGCTTCCGCTGATAGCTCAGAGCCTTGCCCTGTTTCGAAATAAAATAAATTCGGTCCCGTACCTGTACCTTGCTTTTTAATTAACTCTTCCGCTTCACGAATTAAATCAACTGAAATCCCAAATGAACGGTTCGCCTTTTCTGTGCCTGCAATGCTTTGGAAAATCATATCGGCTGGCGCACCTTGCTGAATTGCCTTCATTTGTGTCGTAATATGTGCTAGCACACAATTTTGCGTTGGAATATCCCATTCGTTAATAAAGTTTTTTGTCGCATGTAATACTCTTTTCACGCTTTCCACAGAATCGTCTACAGGGTTGATACCAATAACGGCATCCCCTATACCATAAGATAGCCCTTCTTTTAACGAAGCGATAATTCCATCGATATTGTCTGTTGGATGGTTTGGCTGTAAGCGTGAAGATAGTGTGCCCTTTTGCCCAATCGTAATATTACATGTTGATAAAATTTCCACTTTATTTGCCGCATGAACAAGGTCTAAATTGGACATCAGCTTTGTCACAGCTGCAATAACCTCAGAGTTCATACCTTTGCTAAGGCGCTTCAGCTCTCTGTCACCTGTGTCATTCGATAAAATATACTCACGCAGTTGCTCGATGCTCCAGTTTTTAATCTCACTATACATTTGCTCATTGACATCCTGCTCAATGAGGCGCGATACTTCATCATCCTCTGGAATAAGCGGATTTTCGCGAATGTCCTTTACTAACAATTCGCTTAATACCGCCTTCGCCGCGATGCGCTCTTGCACCGTTTCAGCCGCCACGCCTGCAAGACGGTCGCCTGATTTCTCTTCATTTGCCTTCGCCATCACTTCTTTCAGCGATTTAAAATGATATCTTTCTCCACCCATTATTACTGATAAATTCACGTTCATCCTCCTCTACTGTGAGTGGAATGCAAGTGTTTTGACAACAACGGGTACAACTCCTGATGGGAGTACTTCCCCGATGTCGATATAATCACCTGTTTCTACCTTAATTTGATCGATACATATAATTGGTACTGTCGGACTAATCGCTTGAATCGTTTGCCCAATAACCTTTGCATAATCCGATTGCCATATTAAAATAATCGGTACTGTACTTGTCGTAAACTGCTGCAAAATAACCTCACATAGCCTATGTACATCTTGAAAACTCAAGTAAGGTAATTGACTAAAGTACAAGGCAAACGGTATTTGACTTTCCTGCACCGAGAATAATGTATTTGCCTGCTGCACTGCATTTGCTACAATTTGCTCGATATGCGCCATCGAAGCATTCATATTACATTGAAACACTGGCACATTTTTTAATGGTAACGCATGTGCATCTACTTGAATCGTTGCACCGCTAATATCGGTTGTTTGTGTGCCAGCCCCTGTTACCGTGGCGCGAGCCGTTTCTTCTGGCTCAATCCATAAAAACGATTGCAGTGCCTCATCTTGTTGTAATGTTTTCGCAAGCCGCTCACCGATATCATCGTATTGACGCATCGAGCAATTGTCCTCATAAATACAAGCCGCTACACCACCTGAAAAAACGACTGCCTCCACTTGCTTTGTCCAATTCGGCAAATGTCCCAATAACAGAGGATGCTCTGCGTCTTGCAATTGCCTGTTCAACACATCCACAAGCACTGTTATCATTTCCTCGATGCATTTTTCAATGCGCGGATCATTTGCCGCATCACCAACTTTGAGTGGATTATCCCAGCGTGCCATTAGGCGTTCTAATGGTGGCGAGATCGAATGAATCACACCGTTGTGAAACTCGATTAACCTGCCACCAATATGCAATGTACAAGTGCCAATGACTTCACCATATTGCACAACCGCGATATTCGCTGTTCCTCCCCCAATATCAATATTGGCAATGACTTTTCCCGTCTGCTTTGATGCTTTGACAGTACCCGAGCCTTTCGCTGCAATAATGCCCTCTAAATCAGGACCCGCAGTCGCTACGAGGAAATTCCCCGCGCTATTTGAAATGGTGTGAATGACTTCGCTCGCATTGTGCTTCGTCGCTGATTCACCCGTAATAATAATGGCACCAGTAGCAATATTTTCTGGTAAAACATTCGCTAATTGATATTGTTCAAAAATAAATTGCTCTATTTTTTCCATATCAATTACCTCTTTGCTTTTAAAGGGTGTTTTAATAATGGGACTTTGATGTATGAGCTTTTTCTCAATAATTTCAATACGCGGCACATGCGTTAAGCCCGCTACATTACGCAACACAAAACGGCTCACAACCATTTTCGTTGTACTCGTACCAATATCGATGCCTGCACTCAAAATTTCTTCTGTTGTCACCTCACCCTTCCCCTCCAATCACTATTCACGATATTCAAGATATGGACTTGCACTTTCTAACACAAATTGCTTGATAGCAGCTACATCATCCAGCGCAATCAGCGGTGCGATGAATTCAACACCGCGCTTCTCTAACGCAGACGTTTTAACAATTGGCCCTCGCATCATCACATTTTTCAATAAGCTTGCTGCACGTTCCACATCTGCCTCTGGATGATCAATTTTTGTAATGACACCGATTTGAATTTTAGGAATACCTAAGCTAAATTGTGGTGGAAAGACGCTACGCGAAGATGTCGCATCTTGTAAATAAATCACATGTGTCACTTCTAATGATGTCGCCATAATATTACGATAATACATTGGGTTTTCAATATATTCCCCTGGTGTATCGACAATCCAATCTTCATAGACAAGCGCCTGCGTTTTATTCGCCGACCTTTCCTTGCCTAAGAGTGCATTCATTAACGTCGATTTCCCTGCTTGAACGCCACCTATGATCATAACGCGATTTTTCATATCGGCACCCCTACGACTTCGTTATTTGCGATGGTGTGTAGCCTAAGTTTTCAGCTAAAAATCGATTGATGGCAAGCATCGCCATTTCCACTTCCGACACGCTCCCCACAATGACAAGACTACCTGTAAAGCGGTCAAGGAAGCCTAGACTGACATTCGCGGACTTTGTTGCTAAATCCCCCGCAATAATTACCGTTTCACTCGGGGTACACGTCATAATGCCTAAAGCACCTGCTTCCTGTATTCCTAATTTTTGAAACATATCTGGATCTGGGTTCGCAATCAAGTGACTTAATGTTAATTGTTTACCAGGAACGAACTCCTGTATAAATCGTTTTTTCTCCTCGCCCACACCATCAACTCCTAACTATTTTTCTGTATTTGTTAAATATTCATTTTCTTTAATAATACCTGCTTTACGATCTTCCTGCTCTAATTTTAAAGCAGTTGGTACCGATAGCTTGTACGCTAAGTAAATAGCGATAATACCTGCTAAAAGCTTACCAACGATTACTGGTAAAATAATTGTTGGCTGGAAGTTAGCTGTGAACGATAAATGGTCACCTAACAAGAACGCCGCACAAACACCAAATGCGATATTGATTACTTTATCTTTTGGTGGCATATCACGTACGAGTGTAAACATCGCTAAAATGTTGGCTACTGTTGCTAAAAGACCAGCACTTCCCGCTGATGATAGACCTAGTTTTCCACCGACTGCTTCCAATGGTCTTGATGCGTATTTACGAATTAAATAAACCATTGGGAATGCACCTGCTAACATAATCCCAATATAACCAGCTGTTTCTAACGCACGGAATTGATCAACCTCATCCGCCATAATTGGATCAAAGCCCCATGCACCAAACATTGTTGAGAAAAGACCTGTGAAAATTTCAACAATGGAGAACACAAGCACTAACTTAATTCCTGCATCCATTATACGCCCAAATAACATGAAACCTGTAATCATCATATTTGGAACGAGTTTTAAACCGAGCGCAATTAAAATAACGAAAATAAAGAGCGGTAATAAATTAATTAAAATTTGTAAAACAGAAATGGCAAACACATATGTAGGTGCCTCTGTTGTACTAATAATTTCACGTACTTCCGTGTTAAATGTCACAATCATAATCGAAGAAATAAATGCACCAATCGGAATTGTTAAAACCCCAGCCATAATACCTAATGCCATGTATTTATGATCGCGCTTATCTAACATCGCAAGTCCCATCGGAATCGAGAATACGATTGTTGCCCCTGACATAAAGCCGACAACTAACGCCATCACCCAGCCTTCATAGGATGTTTTCAATGCATTTGCTAGCTGATAACCACCCATATCTGATGCTAAAATTGTCGTTGCTGCAATCGCTGGATCTGCACCAATCATCTCAAAAATTGGACTAACAAAATTACTAATAAACCAAGTTAAATATGGAATAGCCGCCATAATACCTGCAGCAGGCACGAAAATATGACCTACCGTATGTAAACCATTCATGAACTCTTTCCCAATTCCATACTCCGCATCTCGGATTGCACCGATTGCTCCTAAAACTGCACAAACCATAATAATATAAACAATGACTGTTCCTATCATTTCCATAGATTTACACACCCCTTTTTTATTTTATTTATATAAAAAAGGCGCATTAAAGAAAATACATTTTCTTTAAGCGCCTTTGCTTAGCTATTTACTTGTTGGGTATTGAGTATTTGCTGTGCGATATGCACCATTTCCTGCTGTGTCCGCATACTTTCATTTCGGATTTTTTTGTAAGCCTCATCTTCGCTAATATTTTCTAGCTGCATCAGGAGCCCCTTTGCTCGCTCAATGACCTTACGTTTTTCCATTTGATTTTGGACTTGCAGCAGTTTGCCATTTAAACGGTCAAATTTCTCGACTTGATGAAAAGCGACTTCCAACGCTGGCAGTACATTTTTCTCCGAGAAAGGCTTCATAACATAACCAAGCACATTATCTTGCTTCATGTAGGATAGCAACTCTTTTTCGCTATATGCCGAGATAAAAAGAATCGGTATGCCAAACTGTTGCTCAATAATTTTACTTGCTTTTAAACCGTCTAGTTTCGGCATTTTAATATCCATTAATATAAGCTGTGGTTTATGAAGATAAGCTAGCTCTATTGCTATTTCTCCATTTTTCGCATGTGCTACAACTTCGTAGCCATTATCTTCTAAAATAAATTGCAAGTCCATTGCAATAAGCGATTCATCTTCAACAATCATTACTTTCCTAGTCATTTAGAATAAATACCTCCTCACATACAGGGAACTGAATTTGAGTATGTGTACCTCTATCGCTAGGGATAATCGTAAAAGTACCCGCTAGGTCGTATTCAACAAGCCGCATAACAATTTCCATACCTAATGATGGCTTCGCTTCATGCATACCGACACCGTTGTCAGAAATATGGAGCGAAATCATCGAATTCTCTTGGCAAAAATGGAGCGTGATTAAACCTTCTTGTCGACCAGTAAAAGCATATTTCAATGCATTTTGTAATAATTCACAAATAATCAATGCAAGTGATACAGCTTTTTTAGAGTGGCAAAATAACTGTAAATTATCATGCTGAATCGTCAACTGAATATCAGTCGTAGATGCAGTATCCATCATTTTATTGCTAATTTTTTTGGCTAATGCAATAACATCTACTTTCTCTTCAGCATTGTCTGCATTTTCTAAAATAAGTTCATAGACGGAAGAAATGCTATAAATCCGATTTAATGCTTCTTGAAAAGCAGCCTTCTGTGAAGTAGATGCAACATTACGCATTTGCAACCGAAGTAAGCTTGTTACCGTTTGCAAATTATTTTTCACTCGGTGATGAATTTCGCGAATGGCGAACGTTTTCATCATTAGTTCATTTTCCTTCAGCTTAAGCTCTGTCAAATCATGAATAATCAGCAATGTCACTTTGTTACTTTGATTACGAATCGGAATTTTTTTGACAATAAATGATTTTCCATCAACGGTAATTTCTAAGAAAAAGACATCGTCGTCTTCATCATAAACTTCCTGTAAAAATGGAAACACTTCATCTATTGCAATATTGTCAAATGAATCACGCCCTGATAGCTCAGATATGAATCGGTAACCAGCAGGATTCGTATAAATCACTTTATTTTCATGATTCGTTAAAATAATCGATTCTACTAGCAAATCAGAAACAACAGGAACTGGCTGGAAATCAGGCTTTACAATATGCTCAATCAATGCAAATGGCATTTGTTGAACTACTTCATTGTTCTGTTCCTTCACTTCCATTCGATTTTCCTTAATCAGCACCGCAATTACTTGTCCATCATCATTAAAAATCGGAATGACATGTTGCTCAACTGTAATCCCTTCCTGCGTAATTGCTCTTGAAACCGATGCTTTCTCCCCTTTTCTGAAGGCAGAAAATACGGCCGGTTCAAAGCTCTCAAAAACAATTTTACCAATGACAGATTGCTCATATAAATGATTGTGCTTTTTAGGAAATGCCTCTGCTACGACAATCGCATGGGATTGCTTATCCACCATGCAGTCAATAAACATATAGCATTCTGCCAATTCAGCATAATAGGCTAGTGTAGTTTCTAGTTGTTGCAGCTTTGCAATATCTGCCGTTGATAGACTCGTATATTTTTGACAAAGCTTTTCTATTTTCGACAGGTCAAAAACCCCCTGTTACAAAATACACAAAATTGTACTGAATTTTTTCATTATTATACCCATAATACTATCAAATTTTCAATAGCAATTTACTTTTCCGAACAAAAAATATGCCTTTTTAAGAATTTTTTCGATTTAAATAACAGTAAAATACATTTTAGCCTTCCGAGAAATTATTTTATTCTCTAAGATAAAACTATGTAATGAAGACTATTAAAAAACGAAAAACACCCCAATTTTCACAATGCAAAAATTGGGGTGTATCATTGTTGTCTGCTCAGTGAATCATCAAATTGCGTGTTTTGAACGTAGGGATTTTAGGAAAAATTACCACTTACGTTTACGTGCAGCTTCTGATTTCTTTTTACGTTTTACGCTAGGTTTTTCGTAGAACTCGCGCTTTCTAACTTCTTGAATTGTACCACTTTTTGATACAGTACGTTTGAAGCGGCGAAGAGCATCTTCAAGCGATTCGTTTTTTCGAACGACAGTTTTTGACATCTCTCTTTCCCTCCCTCCGAACACACGTCAATACAACACTAACAACTTAGTTAGTGTGTACTAAAAAATTATAACTTAATATAAGCTAGCAGTCAACAAAAACTATTATAATCAATTACGCCTCCTCGTAATTGCATCCAGACTTCTTTCGAGCTAAATAGAGGGAAGTTAACCTAAAATCGTCACGTCCTGTGACAACAGTTAACTGACCTGCATCATGTAGCCTACTTTTCAAAATCTGTGACATCCACTGGAGGCTTGATTTTAATTCTGCATAGAAATCGAGACTGTCGCTTTGTTGCTTTCGCACAGAAAATATTTGCTTTCAGTACAAAACTTCTACTGAAGCAAAATCAATAATTAGATTCAGAAGTTAAACCATTCATAATTGCTACACCAGAGCTCGCCCCAATACGTGTTGCCCCGTGCTCAATCATCTGTTTCATATCTTCTAAGCTACGAACACCGCCTGAAGCTTTTACACCTAAATCTGGCCCAACTGTTTTACGCATTAACGCAATATCCTCAGCCGTTGCGCCACCTGTAGAGAAACCTGTTGATGTCTTTACAAAGTCTGCCCCTGCTTCAACAGATAATTGACATGCTTTCACTTTCTCTTCATCCGTTAGTAGACATGCTTCAATAATCACCTTCACAAGCGTCCCATTGGCAGCCTCTACGACCGCTTTAATATCATCACGCACAAGGTCATATTCGCCATTTTTTAATGCGCCAATATTAATAACCATATCGATTTCACCAGCACCGTTTGCAATAGCATCCTTCGTTTCAAATGCTTTTACTGCTGAAGTTGTTGCACCTAATGGAAAGCCAATTACTGTACATACTTTAACATCCGTACCAGCTAAAAGCTCTGCACTATATTTAACCCATGTTGGATTTACACAAACTGAAGCAAAATCATATTGCTTCGCTTCTGCACAAATCTCCGCAATTTGCTCACGTGTAGCGTCTGCCTTTAATAAAGTATGGTCAATCATTTTTGCATAATTTTGAGTCATAATGATCGCTCCTTGAAAATATTAGTTGTCCGTACAACTATATCATAGTTTACACATAAATGCGTTATTTTATATAAAAAAGTGAGGATTTCCTCCCCACTTTTCTATCTTACGTGTTCACAATCGATACACCTTGGCTCTATTGAATCATTGCAAATCAATTACGCCTTGGTTTCAGATTCTTTCACGCTTGCTCATAGTAAAAGTTAACCTAAAAGCGTCTCGACACGCACCAACGGTTAACTGATGTGCATGGTGCAAATCTCATCTTGCGATATTCGCTGAAGCCTTAGCTTGAATCTGTATCTGACGCTGTGCTTTCGCACAGAAAAGATTTGCTGCTGTGCTTTCACAACAGACAAGCATGTGCTGTCGCTCTGCTTTCGCGCAGTAAACATTGCCGCTGTCGCTACGCTTTCACGCAGTAAACATTGTACCTGCCGCTTTGCTTTCGGTACATAAAACATTGCTGAATCAAGTTAAATGCTTCGCTGTAATGGAGCGCTCACAATTTATAATATTCGTTGGTGGGCCTTCATATAAAATCTCACCGCCACCGACTCCGCCTTCTGGACCGATATCAATAATCCAATCGCTGTTGCGAATGACGTCTAAATTATGCTCAATAACGATAACTGTATTGCCTTTGTCTACAAGTGTGTTCATAATATTTAAGATTGTTGCGACATCTGACATATGTAGACCTGTTGTCGGCTCGTCTAAAATATATAAATTACCCTTCGTTGACATTTCTTTAGCTAACTTTAAGCGTTGACATTCTCCACCAGACAACGTATTTAATGGCTGTCCTAAAGTTAAATAGGATAAGCCCACCGTATTTAAGCTTGTTAATTTACGCTGAATATCCTTCGCTTCGAAAAATTCCACCGCTTCTGCTACGGTCATATCCATGACATCTACAATATTTTTATCTTTATACGTATATTGCAAAACCTCTTGCTTATAGCGTGTTCCATTACATTCCGAACAAACTACTTCCGCTTTATCCATAAACGATAAATTCAATTCGACTGTCCCAGTGCCACCACAGCTGTCACAGCCACCTGTTGAATTATAACTAAACAGCCCCGCCTCAACACCGTTCGCATCTGAAAAAGCTTTGCGAATGGAATTCATCACACCTGTATAAGTTAATGGATTCGAGCGGCTATTTGCATGAACAGCACTCTGGTCGATACGGATTGCCTCTGGATATTTTTTTGCAAACACTTCATGCACTAATGTACTTTTACCTGAACCTGCTACTCCTGTAATAGCTGTCAACACACCTGTTGGTACACGCAAGCTCACATTTTTCAAATTATGCAGTGTGCTTTTTTCGCTCTCTAAAAACTCTGTGACAGGGCGTGGATTTGCCTTTACTGTCGCTTCTGATTTTAAATATTGCGCTGTTAACGTATCTGATTTTAAAAGTTCCTCATAGCTACCGCTAAACATAATTTGTCCACCGTGCGAACCGGCAGCTGGTCCAACATCAATAACATGATCTGCAATTTGGATAACGTCAGGATCATGCTCTACTACTAAAACAGTATTGCCTTTATCACGCAATTTCACGAGCAAATCATTTAGGCGATATACATCGTGTGGGTGTAAGCCTGTGCTTGGCTCATCGAATATATAAATTAAACCCGTTAAGTTACTTGATAAATATTTCACCATTTTTACGCGCTGCGACTCACCGCCTGATAGTGTTGGCATCTCTCGCGTTAATGTCATATAGCCTAGACCAATATCACATAAACTTTGCAGTCTTTCTGTAATGCCTGCTACTAATTCCTTCGCTAACGGCTCCTCAACTTTTTGCAAAGTGACCATTAGCTCGTCAAGCTGCATTGCTGTCATATCATAAATGGAATAACCTAAAACTTTGGAAGAGAGCACTTGCTCATTATAGCGTTTACCATCGCAAGTTGGACAACTACACATGGTCGTAAATTGCTCTAGCTTACTTGCTGCTGCCTTTGTCGTATCTTTATCTGTTTTGACATTTTGACGCATAAATTTCACAGCAATACCTTCATATGTCGCATTCATTTCACTATTTTGATATGTTACAACTACTTTTTGCGGCTCCGCATACATTAATTGATGCAGCTCTTCCTCAGTATAATCTTTAATCTTTTTATCATTATCGAAAAAGCCTGACTCCGCATAAGCCTTCCACTGCCACGTGCCTACGCCAAAACCCGGCAGCAAAATAGCGCCATCATTTAACGATTTTTCTTTATTTAATGTTGTGTCAATATTCAATGTTATGATTTTCCCAATACCTTCACACTGTAAACACATTCCGCTCGGATCATTAAAGGAATAAGCATTTCCATAGCCAATACTCGGCGTAGCAAAGCGTGAAAATAATAGCCTTAACAATGAATTAATATCCGTCGCAGTACCTAATGTTGAGCGTGCATTGCCACCAAAACGCTTTTGGTCTACTACAATCGCCGTCGATAAATTATGAATCGCATCCGCTTCAGGTCTGCGATATTTTGGCAAAAATGTACGTACAAAGCTGCTATACGTTTCATTTAATTGGCGTCCTGCCTCTTGCGCAACGGTATCAAAGACAATTGATGATTTCCCTGAACCCGACACACCTGTGAAAACAGTCAGTTTCCCTTTCGGAATTTGCAGGCTCACATTTTTCAAATTGTTTTCTCTTGCATTGACAATTTCAATATACGTTTGCTCCATGGAAGTTCCCCCTTTAAAATTGATGCTTTCTAACTTTAGCGTAAGTTGTGTAATAAGGCAAGAATGACATGAGAAAGCAATTTGTGGTTTTTTTAGCTATTTCCCATGTTGGAATTTTCTCTTGATTTGTCTGCATTTTTGAGAGGGAATCTGTGGTTTTTTCGGAATATCTGCGAGTTCTCATGTTTTTCTGCGAGTTTCTCGATATATTTGCGGTTTCTCATGCTTTATCTGCGCTTTTCTCGATTTATCTGCGCTTTCCCATGCTTTATCTGCGCTTTTTTCGATTTATCTGCGCTTTTTTCAGAATATCTGCGTTTCTCCATAATTTATCTGCAAACCAAAAACACAGCCTACATGATGTAAGCTGTGCTTCGTTTTATCTCGTATTAATCTTTTTATGCATTCAACTAGCAATCAGCCAAAGATACCCTACTGATTGAAGTATCACTTTATTGCATTTGCTCTTCTAACACGCGTACAAATTGTCCTTTGTTGTATGGGTAGCCTGCTTTGGTAATTTTCACTTTGACAAGCTTACCAATCATGTCTTCTGTTCCTTCAAACACAACTTTCAAATAGTTGTCTGTGTAGCCAACATATAAGTTTTCATTAGCTGTTTCTTTGAAGCGCTCCTCTGGAATCACTTCCATCACTTCACTTTCAAAGCGAGCAGCGTATTCCTTTGCTAGCTGATCATTTAATCCGATTAAACGATGAACACGTTCGTTTTTAATTTCCTCGTCCACTTGATCTTCCATGCGCGCTGCTGGTGTACCTGTACGTTTCGAGTATGGGAACACATGTAATTCAGAAAACTTGTGGTCACGAATAAAATTATACGTTTCCATAAACTCTTCTTCGGTTTCACCTGGGAAGCCAACGATAACATCAGATGTTACTGCTAAATTCGGTAGTGCTTCCGCTAATTTCGTAATGCGCTCCGAGAAAAATGCCATCGTATATTTACGACGCATGCGCTTTAATACAGTATCTGAGCCTGATTGAATTGGAATATGCAGATGGTTTACCACAATATTTGAATTGCGCAACACGTCAATGACTTCATCTGTTAATTGCGATGCTTCAATTGAAGAAATACGCAGACGTTTTAAACCTTTTACTTGCAACTCTAAATCACGCAATAATTGTGCTAAATTGTAATCTTTAAAGTCTTGTCCGTAACCGCCTGTATGGATACCTGTTAAGACGATTTCCAAATAGCCCGCTTCTACTAATTGCTGTGCTTGGCGAATAACTTCCTGTGGATCGCGCGAACGCATTAAGCCACGCGCCCAAGGAATAATACAAAATGTACAGAAGTTGTTACAGCCTTCTTGAATTTTTAATGATGCACGTGTACGATCTGTAAATGCTGGTACATCTAATTCCTCATATACACGATTTTTCATAATGTTGCGCACCGCATTAATCGGCTCACGTTCCTCGCGGTATTGCTCGATTAAACCAAGCAGCTTGTGGCGGTCTTGTGTACCAACCACGATATCAACACCCGGAATGGCCATAATTTCCGCGGGTGATGTTTGCGCATAACAGCCTGTCACACAAATTACAGCATCTGGGTTACGGCGCACCGCACGGCGAATAACTTGGCGTGATTTTTTATCCCCCGTATTCGTTACGGTACATGTGTTAATTACGTATACATCTGCTTGTTGTTCAAAGTCGATGCGGTTATACTCTTGTTCTTTAAATAATTGCCATATGGCCTCGGTCTCATAGTGATTTACTTTGCAACCCAGCGTAGACATAGCTACGGTTTTTCGAAGCTTGTTACTCATATATATCATCCTTTCGAAATTGCTTCATATGTTCAAATTATCAACGTGTTTTATAATAGCATATAAAAACAAAATGAGCCTAGTTTTTAATTTCACTCATTTCCTTTTTATTATCTTCCTATATTATGTGAGCCATTTTTAAATGATAAAATTATATTCGTATCCCTTCTACCG
>NZ_PYWN01000048.1 GCF_003049505.1 Metasolibacillus meyeri | reverse complement strand
CTTGTATATTATATTTAAGGTTTTTATCTCTCGATGTTTTATAGGATGACCTTATGAACCTTTTGATATTACCTCAATTGTTTTGAGATAATATAGATAATGGATGGAGAGGAATTGCCGTACTCTCCTTGAGTTTTCAAGCTCGTAATCGAAAGACTGGCACCTCTCCCTGTTAAGCTGGTTGCGAATGAGTTAGATGTTGAAAGCACTCTGCTTTACTCCGTATCTAGAACAAGGTAGTGACGCTTTTCAGTGGAGTGGACATCCATCCAACTCTCTTGAAAGAAGGTGTTCTGATGTTTTATCTCGGTATTGATATTGGCAAACGTACACATGTTGCTTCCCTTATGAATCAGGAAGGAAAAGTGGTGCTTAAAGGGTTTTCCTTCCCCAATTCAGCAGAAGGGGGGCAACGGCTTCTTGATAAATTACAGACGTTTTCTTCCTCATCACAAGACTTTTTAGTGGGAATGGAAGCAACTGGGCACTATTGGCTTTCTTTGTTCTCTTTCTTAGATAACAACGATTTTGTGCTTCATGTCCTGAACCCGATTCAAACGGACGGTTGGCGGAAAAGTACAGAAATCCGTAAGCGTAAAAACGATACGATTGACTCTATCCTGATTGCAGATTTGATTCGTTACGGCTCATTTACAGGAACGGCTTTAGCCAATGAGCAACTGTTTTCTTTGCGTCAATTGACACGCTATCGTGCCTATCTTGTCGGCACAGCGAGTGATTTTAAACGGAAAATCATTGCCGTTCTCGATCAAGTCTTTCCTGAGTACGATACACTTTTTTCGAAAGTTGGCATTTTCGGGAAGGCTTCTCAGGCGGTCTTACTTGAATTCAGTTCTCCCGATGCCATTAACGAGATTTCAGCTGATACCTTAGCGAAAGTACTTCGAATGGCCAGCCGAAATCGATTAGGTCAAGCAAAGGCAGAAGCAATTAAGCGGGCGGCGATTCATTCCTTTGGAGTGAAATTTGCCCAGAAAGCCTTTACTTTTCAGCTTCGTTCCATGATTGAACAGCTTAAATTTCTAGAAGCCCAAATTCAAGAAACAGAAGCTGAGATTACGCACATCATGGGAACGCTTGATTCCGTTATTGAAACTGTGCCAGGCATCGGCACCGTCAATGGCGCCACGATTTTAAGTGAAATTGGCGATATTCACAAATTTTCTACACCTGCGAAATTGGTGGCTTACGCAGGGCTCGACGCTTCTGTTACACAGTCTGGACAATTTGAAGCCACCCACAATGTCATGAGTAAACGTGGCTCTCCCTATTTGCGAAAAGCATTGTTTACATCTGCTTTAATTGCTTCACAACACGACCCTGTTCTACGTACTTTTTATGAGAAAAAGCGAGCAGAAGGAAAGCATCATCTCACCGCAGTGGGCGCAGTAGCTAGAAAGTTATGTTACATTTTGCATGCCATTTTAAAGAAAAACGAACCCTATGAAATCCGTCCGTAAGTTGAAAAAATCGGATCTTTGTCAGGCTTATTCGGTATGCGCTGATTTGGAGCCACTCACTTTCAAAGATTTTTTCATTTCTTACTTGACTTTAT
>NZ_PYWN01000004.1 GCF_003049505.1 Metasolibacillus meyeri | reverse complement strand
GCACACATTGTGACTGACGCTACGCTTTCGTCACAGAAAAACCATGTGCTGATACCGAATATTTGTGAGGGTTATGACGAATCACATTTATTTTCATCCCATGATCAGCGCCGCTTGCTTTAAAATATCATTCTCCACCAATAAGCGTTGATTTTCTTTACGTAAACGATCCAGTTCTGTTAAGTTTTCCTCATCTATTTGAATTCTGATAGCATCATCTGTATGAATGGTTACTTTCCCCTTAATTTCCTCAGATAACACTTTCTATATTGAACCATTTAGGCGCACAGATCTAATAGATCAAGTGTCTTTTTTTGTGCTAGAGATTGTGATTATGCAGACTTTTTTTGGGAGAATATATGATAATGCTAATTGGTTTTTTCATAAAAATGAAATAATTTTCACGAAACATTGTTTATAACAGTGAAATGCATTATATTATTCATAAAAATGAAATTAGGAGTGAAATGATGAATATCGGAATGGAAATAAAGAAATTGAGGACTGAAAAAGGAATTACTTTGAAAGAGTTAAGTGAAAAAAGTGAATTATCTGTTGGATTTATTTCTCAATTAGAAAGAGGACTTACTACTATAGCAGTTGATTCACTTGAAAAGCTAGCTAATACTTTGGGGGTGCATTTAACACATTTTTTCGATTACCCACTCAAAAGGAAAGATATGGTTTTGAGAAGTTATGAACAAGAAATAATGGATTCAGTAGAAGGCGGTTTTATTAAGTATAGTTTAAGTACAGGTTTGGAAAATAAACAACTTGTTCCGAGGCTTATAGAAATTCTACCTCAAAAGAAAGATGAAGAAGTATTATCCTATAAGCATGAGGGAGAAGAGTTCATTTATGTTTTAGAGGGTATATTAACTGTCTACATAAATGATAAGAGGCATGAAGTATATCCTGGTGACAGTGTTCATATGGAATCAAGTATTGCACACAATTGGGCTAATTACACTAATAAAAAGGTCAAGCTTATAGCTGTTAATACGCCTAATTATATCTACCAAAAAGGGTTTGATAATACAGGTGCTGACTAGTAAAGGCAGTATACAAAGTTAATAGAAAGTGATTATAACAATGGATAAATTAATACTATATCTAATTGGTTCTTTTTTTGTAATTGGCGCTATTGATTATATTACCGGAAATTATTTAAAACTGGGTGGGAAATTTGAAGAAGGCATAAAGACTATGGGGACTTTAGGGCTTGGTATGATAGGAATCATTTCTTTAGTTCCTATATTTACAAATTTTTTATCTGTTGTGATTATTCCAATCTGTCGTGTTTTTCATCTAGATCCCTCTATAGTTCCTGCGGCATTTTTAGCTGTAGATATGGGGGGCTATCAAATGGCTGCTCAGCTAGCATTGACAGAAGAAATGGGAGCATTTTCAGGAATTATCATTGCGTCTACTTTAGGAGCCACAATCAGTTTTACAATACCTGTCGCGTTAGGAATGCTTTCTAAAAAAGATGAAAAATATTTTTCTAAAGGTGTCTTGGTTGGAATTATTACTATACCAATAGGATGTCTGGCAGCGGGTTTATGGCAAAAAATAAATATTAATCTATTAGTTTTGAATTTGGTCCCTATATTTTGTTTTGCCTTTATTTTAGGGCTAGGATTATTAAAAGTTCCTCATGTTTTTATAAAAGTTTTTAATGTATTTGGAAAGCTTATAGTGAGTTTGAGTATAGTTGGATTACTTTTACAAGGTATAAATGTGATATTTGGTGTAAGTCTTGTCTCAGGATTAGCACCACTTTCTGAATCTACTGTTATCGTTGCCAAGATTGCACTTGTTTTAGGTGGAGCATATCCCATGCTAGCATTAATTAATCGAATATTTAAAAATATATTTGAAAAAATAGGGGAAAAGTTTGGCATTAATTCAGTGTCAGTAGCAGGAATTCTAGGAAGCTTAGCTAGTAATTTGTTGATATTTGGAACATTTAAGGACATGAATCCTAAAGGAAAAGTGGTAAGTACTGCCTTTGGAGTTAGTGGCGCATTTGTATTTGGTGGTCAACTTGGATTTGTGTCAGGAGTAGCGCCAGAAATGATAGGCGCATTTATAATAGCAAAACTTACAGCTGGAATCATTAGTATAGTATTGGCTGTCTGGCTGTTTGAGGGTGAAAATAAAGAATTCAGTGTTAAAGAAAATGGAGGTATTAGTAATGAAAATTAGAGATAGGGTCGAAAAGTTACGGCAGCTGATGAAAGAAAACCAACTGGATGCTTATATCATTCCCAGCTTTGATGCACATCAGAGTGAATATGTAGCAGAGCACTGGAAATGCAGACAATGGGTATCAGGATTTACAGGGTCTGCAGGTACTGTAGTCATTACATTAGAGGATGCTGGGTTATGGACAGATGGCAGATACTATATTCAAGCTGAAAAGCAACTTGAGGGCTCCGGCATCCGATTATTTAGAATGATGGACCCAGGGGTACCTTTTTATACAGAATGGCTCGCAGATGTTCTGAAAAAAGGGAGCACTGTGGGGTTTGATGGCAATGTTTTTTCAATTAATATGGTAAAAAAGTTAGAAAAAGATTTACAAGTAAAGAGCATAGCATTAAAAATGAATCAAGATTTAATTGATGATATATGGGTAAGTAGACCGGAGATTCCAAAAGGATTAATTTTTACGCATGACGTAACATATGCAGGCAAATCACGAGTAGCAAAATTAAATGAAGTAAGAGAAGAGATGAAAAATAAAGGATCAAATTATTATATTTTAACTTCTCTAGATGATATTGCATGGCTTTTGAATATAAGAGGGGCAGATGTGCCAAACAACCCCATTGTAATAGCTAATGTAATCGTAGCAGAGCATACATGTTATTTATTTATTGATTCTTGCAAGGTTCCTTCTTCGGTTAAATTAGAACTGGAGGCTGAAGGAATCGAGTTAAAAGAGAGTGCTGAAATAGACGCAGTATTAGAAAATCTTTCAGACAGAGACGCTGTTATTCTAGATACAAATAAAACAAATATTCGATTATATAATGCCATTAACAGCACTACAAAGAAAATTGAACACTCGAACATCACAACGAATTTAAAAGCTATTAAAAATGAAGTTGAGATAAAAAATTTAAAATGGTGTGAAATAAAAGATGGTTTAGCCATGGTGAAGTTTATAAAATGGCTAAAAAACGCTGTAGTTAATATGGAAATTACAGAGATTGTAGCAGAAGAAAGATTGGAAGATTTCAGAAGGGGGCAGGAAGGGTTTGTTGGACTTAGCTTTGATACGATAGCAGGTTATAAAGAGCATGCTGCGATGATGCACTATAAAGCTGATAAAGATACCCAATTTACGCTGGGGAATGAAGGTCTTTTTTTAATTGATTCAGGTGGACAGTATTATGATGGAACAACAGATATTACAAGAACGATTGTTTTAGGAAAACTTACCGATGAACAAAAAAGAGATTTTACTTTGGTGTTAAAAGGGTTTATTGCATTAAGCGCAGTAAAATATTTATACGGAGCAACAGGTTCAAACTTAGATGTTTTAGCAAGACAACCAATTTGGCAATATGGCCTTGACTATAAATGTGGGACTGGCCATGGGGTAGGATTTTTCTTAAATGTTCATGAAGGACCACAAAGCATAAGAAACGATCATAATAATGTTGTGTTAGAAAAAGGCATGATTATTACGAATGAACCGGGAATATACCTTGAGGGGAAATACGGAATTAGAATTGAAAATATGATGTTAGTAGTTGAAGACGAGAAAACAGAGTTCGGTCAATTTATGAAGTTTGAAGCAATCACATATTGTCCTATTGATTTAGCCGGTATTAATAAAGATATGCTAACAGAGAGTGAGAAGCAATGGTTAAACCATTATCATCAAGAGGTATACACAAAGCTAGCTCCTTATTTAAATGAAGAAGAGAGAGCGTGGCTAAGGAAAGAAACGAGGGAAATTTAAAGTTTCGGCGCTTTATATTTTTATGAAGTCATTTAATTTAGCTGTAACGTTTTGAAATATAAAACTCAACTTGTTCATTACCTATTGCAGGTTCCAAGACCATTTTAGGAGTTGAGTTAGTTAAAAACGAACATTGATTTCAAATAAAAAATTGACTTACAGATTCACAGATATGAATGTAAGTCAGTTTTTTTGTTTAATATTGCATATATAACGTGACAGGTTTATTTTGTAAAGCATCCCAAGCTGACCATGCCTTCGTGTGAGCTGCGTCTGTATAAATACCTTTAATGCTATGGTCAGTATACGATCTTTTCACAGTTGTTTTACTACCTTTTAGAACAACACTTTGAATGGAATTACTGTAAACAGAGCTAAAATCAAAGGATGTTACACTAACTGGTACTACTAGGGTTTTTAGTTTGTTATGAGTAAATGTTTCTGCCTCGATAGTTGCTAGTTTATTAGGCAAGGAAACAGATGTAATGACATTTTGGCTGAATGCGTTTGCGCCGATATGCACGACATTATTTGGCAATACTAGGCGCGGTAATTGGTTGACTGCGAATGCGCTATTACCAATGCTTTGTAATGTTTTAGATAATGTTAACATCGTGATTTTATTACCGAAAAACGCATGATCTGGGATGCTAGTTACCCCGCTACCAATGACAACCTTGTTCATGGAATTGGAACTAAAGACACCTTCACCTAGCGTCGTGACGGAGTTAGGTATTGTCACCCCTCGTAGTTGATTATAAAGGAAGGCTTTCTTACCAATTGATTTGACTTTGGCTGGGATGATGAACTGTTTTTTTGCATTGGACATATTGTTATTAGCAAATGCGTAGTCGCCAATTTCCACTAGGTTTGTTGGTAGCGCCACCTCTATATTTTGATTGAAATTTGTACTATTAAAGGCGGATATGCCAATCTTTCGAATTGAATTAGGTAGCGAAAATTGACTCACAACTTTTTTCGTATAATCATATTCCTCTAAGCCAAGCGGTGTTAAATATGGTGTAAAGGCAAAATGTCCGATTTCAGTAACGGGTATATTATTAATTTTTGCAGGGATAGTCAATTTCGTTTTTGTTGTTTTTGGGTTATAGCCAGTAATTTTAATTTCTTTTTTGCCGTTATTATTTACGATTGTATAGTATAAATCTTGGTATAGTTTATCTTTTTTGATTTGCAAATGGTCTGGTAAAGTATAGCTTTTAATTGGGTTGCCGTAAACAATATCACCTAAAATCGACGTGACAGAATTCGGTACTGTAATCGTAGTGAGCTTGTTAGACGAGAATGCATTAAGACCAATTGATTTTAATTTACTTGGTAACGTGATTTTTGTTAATTGATTTCCAGAAAATGCATCATTCCCGATTTCCTCTAAATTTGCTGGTAGTTGTACGTCAGTTAGTTGATTGTTTAAAAAGGCGCTATGTCCAATGCGCTTAACTGAATTTGGGATCGTCACACTAGTAATTAATTGTGCTAAATAAGCCTCATTTTTATTTATTGGTACCGTTTCACTCCAGTAATCAGACGCTGGTGTATAAAATGCACTGCTAGCAATTTCAGTGACTGGATAAGTTTTAATAGTGGCTGGAATGACGATGTTTTTTTGTAAGCCATTTTTGCCAACGATTATCACTTCTTTTTTTCCGTTGGGCTTTGTTACAATTTCATACAACACATCCCCATAGGCTTGTACTCCTGCAGCAGATACTTTCGTACCGATGAAAACAAAACAGAATATAACTACAGCGATAACCATGCATAATTTCTTCATACCCTTCATCCTCCTCAATCGTTTTATGCGCCGTATAGACGGAAGAATGAGGGAAAAGTTTCAAAAATAATTTTAAAATTATTGAACCATTTCGTATGTAAGTATTAAAGCTCCTCCATAATTTGAAATTCCCCCAACTTCACGTCTTGTATTCCACACAAGCAATACATCTCCCAAAACACTAAGAAAATATTAAGAATTACTGTGTGCGTTTGTTAAGATTTAATTAGCACTATATCCTTATACGAATCTGATAGGGGTAATCACATGAGCCTAAAGAGATGGGGGAGTGAATGTAGTTGAACATTTTGATTTGTGATGATAAAGAAACCGTCAGAGCTATTAGTATTTATTTCGAAAATGAAGGATATCGAGTATTCAAAGCTTATGATGACGTTGAGGCAATCGATTTGATTCACAATAATGTTATACATCTAATTTTATCCCGTATTAACAGGCTGTAAGACCCCCACTGATTGAAGGTTCACTTTATCTATGTAGGAACTTGCGTAACTTTTCCTTGTTTATCAACTCTAAGGCCGATTCTAATTTATGGTATTTCTCTTGCGTGCATACTAAACTGACCAACCGTATAGCTAGGCTGAATGCCCTCAATTGTTAGATGATAAAATCTCATAATGGGTATATTACATTATACTGTTGGTTGTGATTTATATATTGACAATGATAATCATTTTCAATAACGTGGAAAGAGGCGAGAGTCCTTATGATTCCTTGCCATATTTTAGTGGCAGAATTTTGATGAATTCACTATTTTTGAAATGAGGTATGCAATGTGAAAATTGACGTTAATCAGTTAGCTGAGCATTTAGCACAAACTCCTTTTCAAGTAGAAGGAGTATATCGATATGCTAGAAATTCAGGTGTGCCTTACGCAGACTATACAGATTCTTTTCCAGGATTTGTTTTTCCACTTACAGGAAAGATACAATTTCAATTTAATGGCACGCCTTATATCTTTTCGCCAGGAAAAGTTGTGCATGGGGGTGCAAAAATGAAACTAGATCAAAAAAATTTTGGTAATGCAAATTGGGAATATATTCTTGTTTTATACCGGATATGTAACTCAGAGCTACAGGAGTCAAGCTTTTCTCATCAGCATTTTGAATTATTGACTGGACAATCTCCTCGTCTTATCGAATTAATTATGCATCTTTGGCATGTGTATAATCAGCGCGGAGGCATTTCAATGTTTCAGACCGAAATGCTGTTTCGTGATGTACTGAATGAGGCCTTATTATGTGTTGCTAATAGGCAAAATAGCTGTGAATCACATACTTTATTCGAACGGGTATCTTCTTATATTCATGAATACTATTATCACAGCCTTACAATCTCCTTGCTTGCAGAACAATATAACGTGAATCGAAATCGACTTTCTTATGTATTTAGAAAACATGCAGGTATGGGCCCAGCAGAATACTTATTAAAATATCGTATAAACATGGCGCAAGAAATGCTCTTTACAAGTGATGCACCTGTACAACAAATTGCGCAAACTGTTGGAATTACTGATCCTTTTTATTTTAGTAGAGTTTTTAAGAAACAATTGGGTATTTCCCCTACTGAATATCGAGAGAAGTTCATCAATAATCCATGCTAATTTCAACAAGCATCCATTCTAATCCGAAAAGTACTTTACTATACTAATGGCATATCAAAGATAATTTGTTGGAGGAATTTCGGATGCAAAAGATTAAAGGACTGGTATTCTCAACGCTATTATTAGCAGGCATATTAGTAGGTTGCAATGAAACGTCTGTTGAAAATAACGGAGTAGCTGCAGAAGACACATCTACATCAGCAGTTAATGTGGATGCAACTGATTGGCCAAGAACAATTAAGGATGCGTTAGGTAAAGAAATTGTTATCGAGAAAAAACCAGAAAAAATGGCTTCTCTATGGTATTTTTATCCTGAAATATTAGTTGCATTGGGTGAGCCGCCTGCAGCTTCTACTGAAAAAGAGTATCTATCTTCTTTATCTTATTTAAATGGAAAGTTGGATTCAACTGAAGAATTAGGAGATAAATTGTCTCCAAGTATTGAAAAAATTCTATCGACTGAGCCTGATTATATTTTAGCAACGGAACATCATGAAAAATTATATGATTCGTTAGAAAAAGTTGCGCCAGTCATTACGCTGAAATCTAAGGACATCTATGATGACTGGCAATACGGCCTCCGTACAGTAGCAGAGATTATTGGAAAAGAAGACGAAGCGGAAAAAGTAATTGATAAAATGATGCAAGAAATTACAACTGGGCGTGAAGCATTAAAATTGATTCAAGGAGAGTCAGTAGCACTTGTATTGTCTTGGGATGGAAAAACTTTTAATGTTCTAGGTGAAGAAAATCCTGTATATACACTTGCATTCGATAAAGAAAAAGGATTGGGGCTTACACCAGATGTTACATTTAAGGGCAATAATAATCAATTTACTGCGTTCGAAGGAATTTCAACTATTCAAGCAGACCATATTTTCCTTATAGGTGACATTACAAAAAAGGAAACATTAATGAGTGAATTAAAACAAAGTAATGTATGGAATAATCTGAACGCCGTAAGGAAAGGGAATATTCATTTGATGGATACTTCTGCCATTACTGGTGGTCCATTAGCTATCGAATACGCTTTGCAAAATATAACAAATGCCCTGCAAAAGCAATAAAACGAAGTATTTAATTCGAAAAACAAACAGCGTCAAGAAGGTCAATAAATAATAAGGAGAGATGTTTATGTCCTACCAAGTTATAAATATAAATGAGAATTTGTCTCAATTAAATGAGCTTTGGTCTCCGAAAGTTGTCGGTGAAATAAATGACTTTCAATTCAAGCTAGTCAAGATTGCTGGGGATTTTATATGGCATGAGCATCAAGGCGCCGACAAGGTATTTATTGTGCTCGAAGGAGAAATGTTCATCGCTTTTCGTGATGGTCAGGTGAAAATTTCCAAGGGAGAGATGTTTATTGTTCCAGGAGGAGCCGATCACAAGCCTTTCGCTGAAAAAGAATGCCATATCATGTTAGTGGAGCCTAAAGGCGCAGTAAACACTGGCGATACTGAGTCAGAATAAATAGCAGCCAATGCTACTTAGATTTAGTGTTTGTTACTGGTACGAATTCAATGTATGAGAAAATGATTCACGTGACATTGCCTCGTTAAACGGTGCAGCCCCTTGTTGAGAAATTTGTCGATTAAGGAAGGATGATTATGGATGTAAGTGTATCCACTACTTTGATGGACCGAAACTTTCATATCATCCATTGAGTGCATGGTGGATACAATCTGATGAAGTAATGATGTATAGCAAAATAGTAAATATAATAGAATTAATTGATGGTGGAGATATATGATTAACCAAAACTCACATCATGGAGAACTTTATCATAAATAAGTAAGATTTATGAAAACAACCACTAGAGAAAATCTAAGTGGTTGTTTTGTAAGGTTTTTTCGAAAATTAGGCATTTATTAAATGGTGGCTACTATCACGTTTTGTAGCTTTTATTATAAATGTAGCTGGAACAATCGTAGCTTTTTGAGTTGAGTACCATTTCGATGGATCTTCTGTAATAGTAGTCGGTAATACAACATCATCGATTACCTTCTCAATGGTGAAGTTAGCTTCTATTAGAGTATTGATATATGTACTTAATTTCCTATGGTGAATGACAACATTACTGTGCCATGCTTCATTATATTCGGGTCCTTCTATATTGTAGGATTTTTTAAAAATGAATGATGAATCTTCATAGGTCAAGCGATCGTGAATAGGGTGCTCCCAACTAAATATGAACATGCCACTAGGCTTTAAATAGTTATGGATATTCGACAATGTCTTGTGTAAATCAACAGTCCATCCTAATGCATAAATAGAATACACTACATCAAAGTATTCAAGTGGTAATCCTGGATTCTCCTCCATAGGCGATTCGAACAAGGTTACTTGACTTTTTTGAGAGCACAGCAATTTTTCAGCTGTTTCAATCTGTTTGGCTGAAAGGTCTACCCCCCACAATTCTTGAGCACCTTCATTTCCCATATATTGCAAAGAATGTCCGCTACCACATCCGATATCCAAAACTTTTTTACCTGTAATAGGTCCGAATAAATTAAGTTGTTCTTCATTTAAAGAAAAGGGTCCATATTCTGGAAGGGCTGTTCTACCATAAAAACGTTCTGCGGATTTTTCTCAGCCATCCTTATTCATCCTTCAAGTTTCTATCCTTAGTTATATAGGGAAAAACCACTTGAAACACTGATATATCAACGTTTTAAATGGCTTTTATTATTGTGATTAACAACTTTAAGCAAAAGCTCAACTTATTTTGTACATGAATAAATTCGATAGCCCAATTTCCCCTCATATCTGGACAGGATATCAAAGTGTTTCCCCATAATCTCATAAAATCCAAGCTCAAGATCATCTGAATAATGGAGGTCAGGCACTGAATCAATGGAAGTATTTTTTTGTATGCGAATATGTTCAAAACCGGCCTGCTTCATTAAGGCTACCCAATCCTTTTTCATTGTAAGGGAATCAAATCCATAAAATTGTTTGATTTCATTTTCCTCTTTTTCCTTTAGTCGCTGATTAATCGTATGTTCAATTGCAATGAAACGACCGCCATTCTTTAATAACCGAAAAACTTCTTTAAGGGCTCTAGGTTTATTTACAAAAGAAAGAACAGATTCAGAAATAATAAAGTCAAAATGATGATTTGGAAGTGGAATTTTTTCTGCTGAGACTTGAATTATTTGTACGGGTAAGTGATTTTTTTGCATGCGCTTCTTGGCTTTGGCAACCATTGTTGGATTAATGTCTATGCCCGTTACGTTTGCGCCATATTTGTAAGCTAAATAGGCAGCGGTTTGACCAGTACCGCATCCCACATCTAGAATATGAGAATTGCTGTTAATGTTTTCTCTCTTGAAGATTTCCTTTGTTAGATTAATACCACCAGGGTGTGCTCCCCCAATACCGAGCTTAGATAAAAAATCTAGATACTTGGAATGTTGAATTATGACCACCTTCTTTCATCTGTTTTCGAAAGGTAAGCAGTTAAGCGGGCGCGAATATGCTTTCTTGTATAATATGAACTTTAAAAAATATGGTTCTTGCAAGAGAAGTCGATAAGAAATATAAATCTCATTTAGTACTATGGTGGAGAATTTTATTAAAAATGATGGTAAAATCGCGTTTTGAAATAATTCTAGATAGTCCATTATTCAATTTACTCTATAAAGGAATGAAAACAAATGACAAATCAAATATATGTTAATTGGGGAGGACATAGAGTCAAACTTACTTGGCTCCCTAATAAAGCTATGGATATTCAAAAAGTTACAAGTGTTCATGGATATTGCTTCTATCAAGGGAATATCTTATTGGTGAATGTGGAAGGAAGGGGATTTAGTATTCCGGGCGGGCATGTTGAAAAAGGAGAGAGTCCCGAGGAAACGTTTCTAAGAGAGGCGTACGAGGAGGCTTATGTAGAAGGGAATATTCAATATCTCGGAGCCATTGAAGTTAATCACGAAGAGAATCCTTTGTTTGTTGAGAGTGGAAAGTATCCTCTTATTGGCTATCAACTATTTTATAGAATGGATATAGAAAAGTGTCATCCCTTCCTTCGAGAGAACGAAACGATCGCTCGAATATGGGTGGAGCCAGAAGAAGTTCAATATGTTATTAGTGACCATGAGCTTTCTTTATTAATATTGAAAGAAGCAATAAACGTAAAGTAATCTTTATTCAATTAAAAACAGAAATATGGTATGGAAGGAAGTATAGAGCAGGAATTATACGAAGCAACCTCTTGCGCCCTTCAATTGTACTAGTAAAGCTAAGAACCCGTCCTCTTTACAAGAGGGCGGGTTTTCATAGTGTTTATTTATCTCGTATTAACAGGCTGTAAGACCCCCACATCAAAATAGTGAGTGGAACGAAATAG
>NZ_PYWN01000047.1 GCF_003049505.1 Metasolibacillus meyeri | reverse complement strand
CTATTTTTAGTCCATGTACACCGTTTGCGGTATACACATCTTTGTCCAAGTGTGTAGTAACTTTGTTATCCAACAATGTCAAATCTGTATCATTTGCCTTGTTATCAAGTGCAACCTGTAGCCCATCCACATCACTTATTTCATGCGAGTGTAAAGTTGGTGGAAATGCTGTAGGCTTACCAGGAATGCTTGACCACCCAGCAGTAACATTCCCGTTCTCGTCAGGCTCTTGTTCGTTTACTGTTCTCACAGCTCCCAAACCATCAATACCCCCAACAGCTAAAATGCGCCAATTGATACCGTCGTCATTAGGTATCGTACCTTGCACTTGTTGCAAAGCGATATAAGACGAACGACCATAACGTACCACGTTAAATTCTTCATAAATTGCACCAAGAGTATACTCGCCTTTGAAGTCCAATTCATCAATAATGGCATTCATTTCATCGATTTTTTCATTTGCTGTTTGCATCGTATTGTTGAATGTAGTTGTTCTACTTTGTTCCGCTAATTCTCTAGCTTGTTCTGTTAATACACGAGCTGATTCATTTTCACGTCTAATTGTCTCAGCATTTCCCCGCTCTGTTTCAGTAGTAATGCGTGTGTTTTCTGCTGACACACGACTATTTTCATTCGATGCACGTTGCGCTTCGGCTGCAACAACACCGTTCAATTCTATTTGTAGCGCTTCAAGTTCTACTTTCAAATTGTTCATTACAGTAACAACTGAATTCGCATTATTTGTCGCTGCTTCAGCGTTCGAAATTGCCGCAGCGATGCTCGAAAGTGCATTATTTGTTTGTGTAATTAACAATCGCATTTCATTAATAGAACTATTGGCGTTTTCTGTAGCAGTTATAAGATCATCTATTAACTTCCCAACATCTTCATTACCGGCAAGCATCCCAATTTGATATTGCAAATGAGAAAAATAAGATTTAATTCTCTCCCAGTTCTCATTAATACGGTCACGCCCTTCTTTTGATATGGGTGACAAAGTTTCAAGCAGTGGGTACTTTTCAGTCATGTAAGCACCTCCTTATAAATAATAAAAAGGGAAATCAAAACTTATGGACGACACCGTACCGCCAGTAATCGTAAATTGATTGTTCCCTTTTTTCAGTGATATTAATTTTTTATTCGTTTGCCCAGTGACGTGCTGACCATTTTTCAGATAGCTCACACCATCAAGAACTAATGTATCGGATGGTGCTAAGCTACCATTTAAGCGGAATACATCGCCTGTAGCCACATTTGTTATTTGCACAAAGCTTGCAAAATTACCTTTCAATGTGATTTTTAACGGCATATAACGAGGATCAATCTTTACATTGCCATAGTTTTTCAGATTAAAATTGTTGGTCGAAAAACTGAATTGCGGGGGGCTCTCATCCCAGTCAAAGCTCATACCCCAAGCAATTTTGTCAATATCCCATGCTTTCTCTAGTAGTTGCAGGCTCGTAAACGGTGTTGTTGCATAAGGTAAGTCACTTGTTTCGAACTCAATTACCCGTTTACCTCGTAATCCATTCCATTCAATTGCATCATTGTTGATGCGCTCCACTCGCCAACATTTGTACATTTGCTGTGTCCATTTCACTTTGCCAAGCGCACTTTCAAATGATGTTTGACCTGGTAATTCAAAACCGTAACTTTCTGTCATTAATTGCTGGTAAATATAAAAATCCTCTGCATCATCAAAGATTTCTGCAAGGACTTCTGTTAATAATTCTGTATCAGATATGTTTTTGGCTTCAACTAACATTTTCAACTGCAATTTTCGTATACCGTGATAACGTGTCACCCTATTTCTTCCCGGGCGTCCTGTAACATTCTCTGAATTATAGATGATGTCAACAGGTCCAACTTTTAAAATCGGAACCCCGTATTCGGTAAGGTTAAAACGAGTACCATCCACTTTTTCGATTATAGCCACCGAACATCATCTCCTTTTCGCAGTGTTTATTTTTGTCTTATTTGCCCCTCGTTCGTTGATGTAAGTTTCAACATCTTCACCTGTCCAGTTTTGATGTAGGTCTATATTAACAACGGGCTCAGCAACCTCACTCTCATCATACACTGCTGTATTGACATTACCTGATAGCGATAACGCAGAAGGTGTGAAACGATTCCCTGAAAGAATACCTTCCATTGAGCTTTGAACATCCGACGAAATGTTTTGTAATAATGTATCGAGCTCGCCACGCATCGACTTGAAGCCATCAATTAATCCTCTCATAGCTTGCTTCCCAATTTCGGGTAATGTAGCATTGAGAAGATCAAATTTATCCGTTGAGCCATTGACCATTTCGTCAACTTCCTTCAACATGTCATTCTTTAACTTCTCGATTTCTTGAACTGTTTTCTCACGTAATGAAATGATTTCTTTCTCCATTTCTTCACGTGCACCCGCAAGTTCTTTCGTCGCTTGTTGCCCAGCTAAATCAATTTTCGCTTGCCATAGACGCTCATATTCAGCTAGTTCAGTTGCTGACATTTTCGTGAGCGCTTCAACTTCCGCTGCTGCCTTAGGTCCCATTTGTTGAAGTTCATCAATCAAACCTTGGCTTAACCCTCGAAATTCGAGTTGTGAAATATTGTGCATCCAGCTACTAAGTGTTTCAACTTGTTGACGCATATTGTCGAGTAAATTAATTTGCTTTTTAATATTTCCGTCATCATCATACTCAACCATTTCTGTAAGTTTAACTTCATCGAATAAGCCCCATGTATTAGCCAATGTGTCCCGACGTGCTTCAAATGTTTTTTGGTACTCGTCACGTAATTTCTGTTCTTCATTAGCTAGTTTTTCATAAAGACTTTGCACATCTGAAGTATATTTATCCATAACCGTCTTTAAGTTTTCGTATAAGGCCTTTTTGGCGTCATAAATTTTTTCTTCATATGCAATTTGCTGCTCGGAACCAATTTCATACTGTTTCATATACTCTTCATACGCTTTAATTTCTTCTGCTAACGACATAGCACCATATTTTCGAGCTTTATCAATAAGCTTTACTTCATTTTCGAACTGCTCTTGCATAGCTGCTTTATGGGCAGCTGTATATTTATTGAGAGCCCGAACTTTATCTTGTGTACCGTCCTTAAAAGCTGTTTGAGCATATTTCCAATAAGCCGCTTCCTCAGCTGCACTTACACCATACAATTCTTTTTGACGATCGATGTACTCTTCTAAATTAGCAAGTTTGTTACCATTTAAAACCTGCTGTTCTTTGAGTACATCCTCACTCATTTTCTTCTCAATTTTAGCGATTTCACGATTAGCATCAGTACGAAGTTTTGCGATTTTGTTCGATTCGGCTTGCGTTAATTTACGTTTAGCCTTTGCTGCTTTTTCATTAATGGACCTTACATCATCCGCTAACTTCGATTCTAACTTTCGAATTTTATCATTAGCTTCATCGGTAATTTTCTTGATCTCGTTTTTATTTTCGTTGATTGCTCTCGACACAGCATTTTGAGCGCCACGTATCTGTTTTTCTGTAGCCTTGATTTCTTTTGAGAAATCGGGCATTACAGCACCAGCCATTTCTTTAGCTGCTGTTTTCACTACATTTAAGTTATCTGTTATCCCTTTTGCAACACCCGCTGGGATCCATTGAGCCACCGCTGCCATGACGCGCGAAGGAGAAAAGATTTTTAAACGTTCTTTCAACCAATCCGGTACCAAGCCAGCCAGCGCTGATATCTTGTCTTTAACCCAAGTAAAACCAGAATCAATCCCTTTTACAAGGCCGTTTATGATGTCTTTTCCGATGTCGAGTAAATTAATGCCCGATAAGAATGAAACAGATGCTTCCCAACCGCTTTGAATCCCTTTTCCTATGTTATCCATCGCTGACGATATGCTTGTAAACATGTCACCAAACCAGCCAGTTACAGTGCTATAAATACCACTTACAACCGACGAGAAAAAGGAAGCAATCGCATTCCAAATTGAAATAGCATACGATTTGACGGTATCCCAATTTTTGTACAGTAAGACACCTACCGCAATTAACCCTAGAACGATTCCGACTGGGCCCATTAAAAGACCAAAAGCCCGCACAATCCACGGTAGCACCTTACTTGCCAAGCTTGTGAAAACACCAATCACTCGTGTGGCACCACTGACAATAGAAGTGAAGCTAGGTAGTAATTTTAGAATTGCTGAACCAATAGAACCGAATGCTTTAATTAAAGAACCGATAAGGCCTATAAGGTGCTTCCCTATTAACGAATGAAACAGGACAATTGGGGCAGTAAGTGCCATGATACCACCGATTACTAATGGAATAGCACCCATCAACTTACTGAACCAGCTGTGTGTTTCCATCATCCCACTAATCCATTCTAACGTAGCATTAACAATATCAAGAACCTTGTCCCCATAAGGAGCCATTGCAATTCCCATGTTTACAAGAAAATCAGTTAGGTTTTTAATTAAATCTAGTACACGTGGTGTCGATTCTCTAATGTAATCTAGGAATTGCTGAAATTTATCACTTTCACTTAGAGATGCAGCCCATTCTTTGAAGCCCTCCACCATTTCAGCGAGTCGGTTCATAAAATCACTGGCCATATCTCCGAAAGCCGCAAAAAATTCAACCAAACCTTGTACTAAATCTCCAACAATTTGACTGATAATTGGCATGTGCTCTTGTACATAAGAGATGAAAGCTTGGAATCGTTCGCTTTCTGTTAAACCATCTGCCCACTCTGCGAAACTTTGCCCCATAGAAGAAAAACTTTCCGACCATGTAGTGGCAGCTGGCGCAAGAGCTGAAATAAGCGACAGTATCCCTTGAACAAATCCACCGATTCCCACACTCATATTTTCGAATATGGCAGGCCCGTATTGATTAAACGTATCAAATATCCTTTGGATTGGCTCTGAATCTATTGAACGGTTAAATGCGTCAGCTAAACGAGCTGCACTATCTGCTACACCTAAAATCATAGGTTCAAGTGACTTAAGTATTTTCGAAGCTGCTTGCATGGAGCTTGTAAATGCATCTAATACAGCACCTTCTGTTTTTTTAACTAAACTATCATAGACAGCAACAAATCCAACCCACGCATTTTTAGCTTCTTGTTGAACCTTTGTTAATTTAGCAGTTTCATCGAATAGATTTTTAATCGTCGGAATTGCTACAGCGGCCAAGGCAACGAATCCTAATGCAGTTATACCTAATGCCGAAGCGAAAATTAATGTTTGTCCAGCTAATACGCCTATCATAACCCCTAACGAACCGATAAGACCGACTAGACTAGAGATAACTGGTGACAGTGTTGTAATAAGTATGATGACGAAACCAATCAAGGAGTTCATTACAATTTCAGCAACATTACGCTGAAATGTCGCAATTCTCCCTAAATGTTCTTTCGCTTCATTTATATTAGCTTTAAAACGAATCCAAATTGTTTTCGTGTCAAGCTTAGCAATTAAAGCTTGGACCTTAACATACGCTCGAATGAAAGGATGTATATTTAAACTTAAATCCACATCAGGATCTTCATCATCTAAACCTTCAGCAAGAGCTCTAGCTCTCAAAAGCTTACGACGGAAGTCTGTTTCGATTGCTTCAATTTCGACATCAATTTCATATTCGTCTAGCTGTTCTGCGATGGCATACACTTCTGCTATTTGCCGCATGAAATCATAATAAGCCAATTCAATTTCTAAACGTGGCTTATTTCCATCGATCCCTCGAAGCGCTTCTTTAACGGCTAACATTTCGCTGTAAAATTCCGTTGTAGCTAGTTCTAGGTCAACTGTAGGATTTTGTTCTTTGAACCTATCTATCCACAATTGCGCTCTTTTTATTTCAGCTCTCAACTGTTTATTGTTTAAACGAACATCGACATCAGCACGGTTATTTAAGCCTCTTATTTGGCGTAACAAACGGATTCGTTCTGCCTCAAACCCCAACGTAGATAATGACACATCAACGTCAGCATTTTCACTACTCAATTGCGCAATCATCTGTCGCACATAGGCCATTTCCCTGTTAAATTCATTTAAGTCTAAATCGACATTTACTGAAACAGACTCTGCTAATCTACGAATTTGTTCTTCAACTACTGCGTGCTCCGTATTAAATCTTTGTGTCAATAAATTAACATCGACATTAACCCCCGTAGCCAACTCTCGAATCTGTCTATCTACTTCACGCATCTTACGTTGAAATTCTTTGATATCCGCACCTACATGTGCATCAAAACGCTCCGTTGTCATACTCTCACCTCACTTTCTTATTTTCTTATTTTTCTTTTGGAACAAACGCTTTGTACCAATCAAACGACTTTAAGCCTTTTTTCATACGGTCATACAGTGTGAAGTCTGCTTGTTTCTTACGAGTTGTTGTACCATCAATAATCTGTTTACGTGCTGCATCAGCATCAAAGTATTTATGTGGTGGTGCCGGCTTACCTTTCGTCTGACGCGATGAAATTCCAGCCACCCATGCAGCATGAATTGCGCGTTCCTGCGCATCAATAACAGCCAAATTTGCTCCTTGCACACGATTCAACCACTCTTGATATGTCCAACTGTACATAAGCTCGCTATCGTACACACCTAGAACACGAGCTGTTAACCGTTCGAATTCGTCGTAAGTTATTCCTCGTTTTTCACTACTGTCAATGGAATTACATCCGCTTCCGGCATCGTTAGGACTTCCACCTCGAATAACTCCTTGCCTGTAATCTCCTTGTACGATTCGTTCATCCGTTGTAACATAGCTACTGCTGTATGTTTGTCCACTTCTTTCGAGCGCATGAATCTTACTAACTTCATATTTTTCACGAATTTCTTCAATTCGTTTCTCGTAAAAGCTGATGCATCAATCGCCGCAAACACTTCGGAGAAAATCATTGTTGCATCCCCGTCCTCATCCATTCGCAGCTCAATAGCGTCCATAATTTCCTCAATTGACGCAACGACCTTTTCTTCCTTTGGAGCAATATCCATCGCAGCTTTAAAGACTTTTGCTAACGCTTCGATATCCATTTCTAACAAGTCGTTCATCACCTTGGATAACCCACCTGTTAACTTGTTCTTATTGTCGTTTTCTCCTTTGATGTCTTTATTTAATTTGCGATCAAGTGCCACAGAAAACTTTAATTCAAACTCTTTTTCTTTGATTGATAAAATGGCCATGTATATATGCTTCCTCTCTTATTTAAAAATAGGGAAGGCAGGTCTGTTATCCTGCCCAGTAATTATTCAACTGTGATTGCTGCCGTCGCTGTAAATCCGCCATCTGTTGTTATTACGGTAATTGTCGCATTACCGACATCTACGCCCGTAACCAATCCATTAGCATCTACAATTGCAACATCGTCATCGCTTGAGCTATACGATACCGTTTGCGTAGTCGCAGTTAACGGTTCAACTACTGCTGTAAGCTGAACTGTATCACCCACATCGATTGTTGCAGTTGTTGGCGATAAAGTTACACCTGTAACCGAAATCGGTGTTTTTGTACGGTTGTTATGGTCGCCTGTGTACTCTCCTGGTGTTTCGAATCCATAGCGTGCAAAATCTTCAATGCCATCTGGTAATACAGCAAATTCACCATCTACAGACTGAATTTGGATTGTCATTTCCGTTGATATTTCTTCAACACCTTCATAGGGATAGGTGTATGAAAGTTCTCCAAGACTTGTATAGCCGAATGTGGCGTTATGTCGACCGTTTGAGTTTTTCTCTGTATCAACAATCCAAATTTTCACTTCAAGCCCTTTACGCATAGCTCGCTTTAATTCATCTTGTGCCTCGTCACCACTACGGAATAAAAAGCCAGCTGTAATTGTTTCAGTTAATGTACCTGTTTGTGTAATTGAGCCGAATTTCGAGCCTTCTGTTGTATTTGAACGGCTCATTGTGTGCTCTAAATCACGTTGCAAGCCTGGAATAAGTGCGTCTGCACCCAGTACATTGTCCGTCGGCTGAATTAATATAATCTTTGTCATAGTGTACCTCCTAAACTTTTCTTTTAAATAATCTATAAGTTAAGGACAACACCGCGTGCTTCACAACGGCGTTTATGTCCTCGAAAATTCGCTCATCGTCAATATCAACCTTAGTTATTTCAAAATCCACAATATTGAGTTTGAAACGTAATGCTTGTTTAACGGCATTTAAAAAGAGAGCAGGCATGTAGTTGCCGTACTCTCCTGTTTGTTCTTGATTATGCCAAATGTGTAAAGTGACACTTATGTCTTGCAAAAGGTCAGGCCCTGCCAACACGCGAGAAATAGTAGGTGCTGAAACATGAATATACGGGCTAAGAGCTTCGTTAGGTATATAATCATACAAACGTCTATCCTTTTCTTCTTCCGCCATTAAATCGATAGGGATAAGTGCAAGTAAATCACTATCCTCTGATAGTCTTTGTACTATGGCGGTTTGTAAAGCAATAATTACAGACATTCATATCACCTACCAATCTTTCTCATTTCACTAACAAAATATTCGCTGGCTATCTGAATTGCAGGTCGCCAAAAAGGTTGTGGAGCCATACCTTTAGTTGTTACCCATCGGTTTAATTCATCCGAATAATAAGTCCAAGGAGTTTTGCGTCCTTTTCCGCCTTCTGCATAGATACCTGTGCCATACTCGACATATATGGCATAATGCACACCAACTCGGACAATCGCTAGCAAACCATCATTCAATATTTCGACCTCAATACTTTTTATAAGGTCGCCTGTATCTCTTGGCGCCCTTGCTATTGCTTCCGCTTTAATCCTATTCGCCGTTTCGACCACTACCCGCTTCACATCAGTTATCACATCATGTTGCCAACGCCTGGCCGCTTTACGTAGTCGTTTATTGCCGATTCGAGTAATTCCCATTAGATACGCTCCATTGGATAACGGTCGACTTCGTGCATGCCCCCTTGATCTTCGCTATCACCAGCTATTTTATATTGCTTACCATCGAACTCTAATCGAGCATTAGCAGGAATTACAGTACCATATGGGCAATATAAAAAACGTGAAAGTTTGATGTTTAATTTGCTGTATTCAACAATTACTGACGTTTTGGGTGTATCAACAAAACAAGCGATTTCTTCGATCGTTACCCACTCTTTTTTAGTGCCTCCTGTACCATTCGGAACAGTTTTTTCCTGTTTTACCTCAACTATATGAGGAAATTCATCGAATGGGCTGAAAAACATGGAATTTTGCCTTTCTGCATGCGTTATAAGGTGTGAGTAGGTCGGTTAAAGCTGATGGCAGTTCGGTAAAATTGAAGGAATACGACACACTGCCCATTGAACGGCTTTTCAATGCCCCATTTCCTCCAAAGAAATTCGTAGCTTTTGCCAAGAAAATTTTTAGAGAGCTCGGTAAAGTGTCTTGCGTGAATTTTTGACATAATTGTTCGTTTAACATATCAAGCACTAACGGCAACATGACTTCGTAATATTCGTCATTTGTAGCATTTTTGTCATTAGCGATTTTTTTGTAATAAGCGATTTCCTCTGCTGTAGGATTCCACATCTTACTCACCTACTTTGTGAGCTTGCTCTAAAAGGGCATAAGCCGCTTTCTTATCCTTCGCTTCTGAATGGTCGATATTAAATCCATCTAGTTGCTCACGAATCTCCGCTTCAGTGATTTTTTCGTATGGTGCTAAAAATAGATATCTGGAATTCTCCTCTACTTGTTCCGCTGTTCTGACTAGCCCCTTGCGCGATAACTCATCATACAACTCTTGGCTGACAACAACGGTTTCACCTAGTCCACACCGTTTTCCCTGCACCTTTGCATAGCCTTTTAAGACCACCGAATAATTCATACTTTTTCCTCCTTCTCCAAAGATAAAAATAGCGACTACAAGAGCCGCTAATGATTAAAGTACGTTTGCGATGAAAATAAAGTCCGCCGCCTCAAATGAAGGTAATGCAATCTGCGAAACGATTGTTTGTACGTTTACAGGGTGTTCAACTTTAACAGTAGTAATCGCAACCCCCGTATCAACAATTTCCACTTCCGCACTTGATACACCCGACATCAAGTCGGATTGCTCTGGCGTTGTACCAAACATCGTTTTACCTAATTCACCAGATGGAATAAGTGTAACAACGCCGTCTGGGAAGAAATTCTTTTGTACCCCTTTTTCATCGATGAAACGGTTGTCATATAAAGCGATTTTCAAGCCTGTTTTACGCTCAATGTAAGCTTTAACATCTTGCTCCGTTAAGATGATATTTTGCCCACCTAGTGGGTTCAAATCCAGTGCGATTGATTTGTGAGCTAATAAGTAACCGAATGTAACACTTGTCATAATAGCCCCCGTAGGTTCGGAACCTGTTGCTAATCGAACTTCACGTTTCCAACGTAATAAATCCTGTACAGGCGTTGAATCTTCATCGCTCCAAATATCTGTACCTGTTAATGTTTCAAATTGTGTTGGTTTTAGATTGTAATTGAAATCATGGTAAGCACCTTCGGCAGCGATACTAATTTTCCCTGTAGAAAGTAACTGCATTCGCATACGTTCCCTCGCTGCCGATGCACCTGTTGTTAAACTATAAGCATCATCGAATACTGTTTTTAATGCAAAATCAATCATTTTTTGATTACCTGTCATAAGTAATGTGTTTAGTTGTTGACGGTCGACTTCTTTAATTAACATACGTTCACGGAAGAATGGCATTTCTTCTTCTATTTTCTCAAAGCCTACACGATCACGTAACGGTGCCAATGCGTCAAAAGCTGACGGTTTTAATACAACTGGCAAGCCCTGCGCTGATTTTAACCATTCCAATTTTAAGCCGAGCTGTTGCTCTGACGGGAATAAGATTTCCCCTAAGTACGGCATTTTATTTGTGTTTTTCGTCACAATAAAATCCGCGATATTTTTTGGTGATACATATTCAAATAATTTTGGCATGTGTAAATACCCCCCCTTAGACCATAAATGTGATACGGCTACCTAGCGCCGTTTTAGCGTCCGTTGTCGGCGCTGTCGGAATTTTATTCAAATCGATAAATCCACGTAATACAACTGCTCCAACTGCTGGGCCGTGCGTAACATCGACATCATAAAGCGCTACACCTTCTGCATCGGATGTATTAGCAGCTACTACTAGTTCCGAATCATCCTCGATAAACCCACCTCCAACAATCGTTCCTGCTGGAATGATTTTTTTCCCGTCAGCATTAGCGACAATGCCTGTATCATCAAAAGTACGTGTTATCGATTGATGCTCAGCGTACTTTAAAATTTCTTTCGTATTGCCATAAATTGTACTTTTCACCATACTTGTATACCCCCTGTTATTTAAAATAATGATTTAACGCTTCTTGATTTTGTTGTGTATTGGTACTTTCAGCTAATCGTGCACCGAACGATTGCTCACTTCCACCACTACCAGCACCGCCACCAGGATTGCGAGCAGCCCCTTTCATACGCTCCTCAACACTTGCTTGGACAAATGCGTCAAAGTCAGTTTTGAAGTTGTCTAGGAAAGCATTTGTAGTGATTTCATCTGCATCAAGGAACTTATCAGCATACTTGGCTGCAAACGCCGCATCATAGCCTTTTTCCGTCATATAAGCAATCGCTTTTTCTTTAGCTGCCGCTCGCTGCTCTTTTAATTCGTTTTGCTGAAGCTTTTCTTCTAGTTCGCGAATCCGTTTTTGTTCAGGTGTTTCTTCTGGGTTATGCTTAGCTACTTCTGCATCAATCAACCCTTGAAGATTATTCGCCTTCCACGTGTCAAGCGCCGTATTATGGTGCTTATCTTTTTCACTGTCCAATTCACTTTTTACTGCTGCATTAGATGTAGCTGCCGTTGTTAAATCACCTTTTTCCAAACTCTCGTAAATATGTTTTTCTAAAGCCGCTTTATCACCAGCTTCAACTAATGCTTTTAATTGTTCAAAATTCACTTTCATATCTATTCTCCTTTTGCCCTCTGCACGCATCGCCCACGGAACGCATTTTATTTAATGAAAAATACCTTATTAGCTTTTATCCTCTGTTTAGGCTTTCGAGCGCTATTTAACACATAGTTGTGAGATACACAGACCACCAAACCTTTCCGCTATATCAGCCGTTTGACGTTACTTTTCGCCATAATAAAAACCATTCAGCAAATTTAGCTAAACGGCCCATCATTCATACATATCGTTTAAAATATCGACTTTCGCAACTTCTAATAACCCTATAGCTTTTACATACATGCCATCAGATGCGTATGCGGTAATAGTGCCATCTTTTGCTTTTACTGTTATTACTCCATCGCGTGCAGCTTTCTTTTCAACTAAATCAAACTTTTTTATTGTTATCACTTCTCTCAAGCATAATAAAAAGCCGTATTGCTACGACTGAAACTTTAGCGCCCCACGTTTGATTAAATCTAAAATTTCCGGCGCTGTATATGATCCAATCTAGCAGCCATCGAATTCAGAATTCACATCAATACAAATGGTTTTAAAATCTTCTGGATTGTCAATTTTTACGAAGTAACTCACATCATCGACGCTGAAAGAACCAACAATCTCTTTATCATTATAGAATTCGATAAAACCGTCAGCACCTTCACGCCAAATACTTGTAACTCCTTCGACAAGGATAGACACACCGCTTTTTAAGCGTACACTGTAGTTCATTTCGTCCCCTCCTATTTATTGCGTGCAATTGAACTGTTTGCCCACATCACAGCAGTTTCAAGGTTTGTCATAGCTACTGATTTTTCACGTGAATTAGGACATGTTTCATCGATTAAATAAGCAAGCTCTTTTGCTTTCTCTCGAATAGCCTCATACTTTTCTTGTTGCCCCTCTTTAGGCGAATGGTATTTGAAATTATTTTCGATAATCAGGTTTTTGTGTTCTCCAATATTCGGCATACAAATTCCTCTTTTCTATTTATTTTTCCGTGGTCGTTCAAATGTATGTCTAAACCAATGGCTATTTTTAGTTAAAGGAACGTACTTTCGAGAACTTTCAACATGTTCATTCAGTCCGATACCTGTAAAGCTCTCTGTAGCGTCACTTGGTTGAGGAATCGTCCGTTTAGGGTGGTTCACCTCGATTGTATGGCGCATACCAAGCCATTAAAAAGAAAATAAATAGCATGATTAGTGATGCGGCCAATCCGAATACGTATGGTTGTTCCATTTTAATCACCCTCCATTATGTCGTTGTACAATTTATCTACTGCTATTTTCAAAGACTTTATCCGATCGTATTCACTGACATTGACTGCATCAATTTTAGATATCAAACCATTTATCTGTTCAGGCGTTAAGTAATCTACACTTGTACGGCCTTCTAGTTGTGCTACAAACACTGATGTTAATAATTGAAATTTTTGTAAGTTTGTTAATTCCATTTCAATCACCCGCAACCGCTTTTGACCAATCAAATTTGCGCAACCCTTCTTGCATCCTATCGAAATGCTGAAAATTTGCTTTTAAAAGAACCTGTTGACTGAATTTGATGCTATTTAGTTTAGTTAAGTTGACTGATATAAAATCACCTGTGCGAGAGTTTTCGAGAGTTCTGTAACCTTCATTACGATATTCTAGTTCTTCTAGAAAAATAGAAACTTGTTCGAAATCCCTTTTTTCTGTCACTTCAAAAGTGTCAGTTGTACCACTTGTATAATTAAATTTAATGATTACTTTCCCTCTAGGCTCATCCATATACATATTCCTCCTTCCACCGCTCAAACGTGATATAACCATCTGTATTGATATTTGGTGGCTTAATTTCCTTGTCAGCCTTTTTAAATGCTTGAGCATAGGTCAATCCATCACCCATGTATTTATCAATACGAGCCGCAAGCTTACGCTGATAGGTTTCATCCTTGTAGTCCTTACCTCGACGTACTGACGGAAACATGCCATTGATTAAACTAATAACAATGCAACGACAATTAATGTCCATGTCCGCTCGATTCCAACCATGAGGCCGTTTAGATTTCAAGCCCTGATAGTGAAAATAGCCTTCTTTATCAGCTCGTTGCCCGTCAAGTATCTGGTGGGCTTTACGTACTCGCAAATCCAGTGCACTTGCCCATAAGTTTGTGAGCTTTACATATTTCTTCGCCTGCTCGTCTACTTTTTCGGCAGCAATCGCCTGTGCTCTGGCCGCTTCGGTACGTGCTACTGTAATGGCTTTATTGCGACTGAAACCTACTTGCTGCTCGATATGTTTAGCCATAGCAAAATAGCCGTCACCACGAAGTAACGACTGCGAAATAGTCACTTGCAAATCACGAATAAGCTTGGCTCGATGCTGCTGCATGACTTTATTCAACTTTAAATGCTCAATCGGATTTTCAAGCGCTGCGTCAATGACGCGTTGTGACGGAGCATCAAACCCCATGCGTGTGCTTGAAAATACTTCAGTTACATATGCTTTCCGTAAATAAGTTTCACTGTAGGACATTTCACGTAATTGTTTGATGTTGGATAGCGCTCTTTTATGCTCTCTTGTAGCAATATTAGCAATTCGATTTAAGATAGTGTGCAATCGATTGTACTTGTTTAAATCCGTGTAGCTTAACTCATCACCACGTCCATATTTCTCGTACATTTGAAGCAAAGTAGCTAATATTTCTTTCAACATTTTAGCGTGCAGCAAAGCGATTTTCGTTTCGGCTTTCAAAATGAGCTCGTCTACATATTCATGTATCTCAAAGATGTTCATTCTTCATCATCTGCCGTTTCAATATCTTCCTCTTTGCCAAACCTGTCTTCTGGCGGATCACTTGGATATGCCGTCGCATCTTCCGCCATTGCTTCACGTTCCGCTCTCACATCATCTACAGCCGATAATAAAGCTAGTCGTGTATCTTCGCTTACTCGACCTTGCAGGATTGCTGTAGTCTGCGCTTCCTCGTAGTAGTTTTTAGGTAAATTACGTTTAAACTCAAACCAAACCTTCAAATAGTCCTCTGGTCGGCAGTAACCAAGCCGTGCCCATCCGCTACACAACACCTTAAATTGATATTGCAGCATTTTACGATTCTTTTGCTCTGATACACCAGCCTTATGTTCAAGCGCCATTGTTTTCATCAATATGGCAATGCCTGACAGGTTACTTGCAAATTCCTCGCTGGAGAAATCAACACTTTTACCAATGCGCATGATGTTCTTTTCTAACCGCTCTAGCAAATGCTCAATCATGCTATCATTCACATCTTTTGTTAAAAAAGAAGCCTTTGCGTCTGGCCCCCAAATTTCAAGGGCACCATTTTTCTGCATCTGTTGTATCTCATCGGCATCAAGACCAATATTGTGCAAGATTAATAGTGCCAGTCGCATCGATTCTACTTCGCTGTTAGCATCAGAAAGTGTACGATCGTATGCATCAATCAAATTCATGATACGCACTGCCGCCCCTTGTAGTTCGTCATTATTTTCCATACCAAAAAGGGGGTTGTACATCAATCCGTGTTCTTGTGTACCTGTTAACACAAATGCACCACTTGCATTGTCAAAATAGTAAATATGTGATGCATCATAAAACTCCACCTTAACCACGCTGCGTTTATTAGCTTGCTCATCTAAAACAAATGTACTGTAATAGTGCATCGAGTAACGAGGCTCTGCGATTGTGTCGTCAAACAAAAAAATGACCTCTGCTGGGTCAATATTTTTACAACGTAATATCGGCTTATTATCCTCGATTGCTACATACACCAAGCGCGCGCCATAACCTGCGATATCCGTCATTTTACCAAGCGAAGCATCCTCATCTGCTAAAACCTCACGTGTACGAAATTTTTCTACCTGTTCCGCCAACGGCTGCAAGCGAGGTTCATCCCGTACTCCTTCGACTGTATAGCTGATGGGTACGCCGTACATATAGCCGTTTTTTGTATCAACTATTTCAGCATCAAACGCTGTATTAACTTTGTTATTGACCAAACTATCAATGCGCCGTACTTTGTCGTTTTCTAGTTCAAAGTTGATCGGCGGACGTGTCAAAATCGGCACACCATCAGCACTGACTTCGTAGCGATTTTGCAGCTTTTGTATGTCACGTTTAATTGTTTCGTGATCGCTGATTAGCTTTGGTATTAAATCCGCATTAAATCCGTAGTTGTCGATATATTCAACGTATGGAGCAAATATCCGCATGCGCTTAGCGATGGTTTCCTTTTGGTTTGTGTCCGTATTTTGCATTAGTTCACCTTCTTTACATAATAATTCTCAATCTCTTGTGCATATACGCTGTATAAATGGCGTAGCGTATTGCATCTAGTACGTCATCCATTTCTTTGATTGGCTCGCCCGTCTTGTCATTCCATGCATATTTAAAGATTTCTTCTCTAAACCGCGGACACTCTTCATACAATACATAAAATCTGCCACTTTTTATTAGCGTTGCTACAGCTTCAATGCCGCTCAAAACCGATTTATCAGCATTTAAAGTTTTAATTCTTTCTCGGTTAAATCGCTCAACGTATTCCTGACGAGCGCTATCCGCATAAAAGATGATATTACCGTATCGCTTTTGGATGTCTTTAGCTACCTTCACCCAGTAGTCGATTTCTTTTAATGTGGCCGCATGCTCCTCAACGACATATATATTACCTTTGTCGTCCTCCGCCAACACCACGATAGCGCCATAATGCTTATAACCCCAGTCAACTCCAGCAAAATATCTTACAATTCGTTTAGTCGCAAGTTCTACTCGGGTTATGACATGTATTTCTTTATTAAAATCTGCATATACAGCACCTTCGCCTGTTACCCATAAACCTTTTATATTGCGGTCATATAACATACCGCTTGGTGTTGTATTTTTGATATTGGTTTTATAACGATCATCAAGGAAGGTGTTGTCATCCAACTCAAAACCATATGAAATGATACTGCTATCATTGTTGTTTATATAGTCTTTTAGCAACCAATGTTCTGGGTGGTCTGGGTTGGTATCGGCTAATATACGTGCACCTGGACCACTGCACCGTGACTTAATCTCATCAAAAACAATAGGATTAGCTAAAGATGCCTCATTAACATAGGCTCCATATGCAGTCATACCACGAATTTTATCTAGATGTCCGATAGTAGAATGACCACAAGTGACTACATAAACGCCAAAAAAAACAAAATTACCCCACTTATCAAATGCAAATTGTATACCGTATTTATTTGTCAACTCATTAAGTATGTTTTGTTTAATTGTCCCAAGTGTCGCACCTGATAAAATGTACTGCGGCATATCAATTCTAAATTTGTCAGCTATTTGCCTTACTTGTAACAATTCCTGTAAAAACAAGTCATTGTTTAAAATAGTTTTACCCGACCGCTTAGCACCATGATTAATCAACATAAACCAATCATCATTTACACATCTGCTGTAGATTTTCTGCTGTTTTGTTGTATAAATAACATCAAGATTTGGTTTATTCATTTTTAAACGCCCCTTGCAGTGCTTCGAAGTAAGTTTTTAACTTATCCTCTGTTGCAGTGTTTGGTGTATTTTGTGCAGAAATTCTTTTTATTTCCTCTTTCGTTTTGTCAATGTTGAAACGCATCTGCTCTGTTTGCAATTGTTTGCGCTCGTTGTCATTGAGTAAATCCACATGCTTTGAAAGGAATTCGAGAGCTTTCATCTTGTCAGCCAGTTTAACTGTTATGCCGTCTTTACCTTGTTTAACCTCAGTTACTAAAGTGCCATCGATTTCGTCAGATTCATTCAGGTGTACATAGTTAAATGCATAGGTTTTAACATTACCGTTCATATCAAGTTTTGGTTGGCCGTCATCTTCGTACTCAATTTCTTCTTGTCTTCCAAACTTTAAATAGTCCGTAATGTCAGCAAAGGCGATATCAATCCACTTTTGGATCAGAGTACGTTTATCAAGTAATGCATCCTCCGTTAAGCCATCGCGAACTTTCACTACTTCATCTCTAATCTTAGGATTTCTAAGTAATCGCGAACCTTCTACCATCGCTGTAGTATAAGCACAGTTATATGCTTTCTGATATGCCTTTGTAGCGTTCCAATACTTCACGTAGTAACTAATAAAAAGCCGTTGCTTATCAGTAAAATCATCACTCTCTAGCTCAATGATTTCTTCTGATTCAACGACTTTTTTATTACTCTTATTTGATTTGTTCTTTATCGGAGTACTCCGTTCGCCCGATTGGAGTACTCCATTTAATTGTTCATTCCAATTGTCCTTAGACTTAGACTTCCATGAACCGATAGTCTTTTCTGGAACGCCTAACATTTCAGCTATGGCTCTATTGGTTATATCACCATTGTGCTCTTTATATATTTCAAAGGCTTTATCTCTATTTGGATCTCTAGCTCTAGCCATATCTCATAACACCACCTCCTACTATTAGTTTTGCTCTCAAAACCACACCAAACTCGGCCCTCAATTATCTTACGTCTACACGTCACGGCTGTTTGATGCAGTTTTCAAAGCAAAAAGACGCCACCGAAGGTGACGCCCATGAATTATGTTGTAACAAAGTATTTTATTGTGGTAAAAATACTAATTTGAAGGACGAAGTTCTTCACCCACCGTGAATAAACCGCACCAACCTACCTCCCATTATACCATATGAAGAAGGGTATAATTACCTTCTTATTCTCCACTTTTTCTACTCAGCTAATTGCAAGTAGTCTACACCAAATAGTAAAATCGCTAAATCCTCATAAGCCTTACTAGCATTTTTGTATACTGCACTTTCTACTAACAAATGCTGCTGAGCAATCTCATTCACCGTCATGCGCTTTTCTGTAAGATACATCAAATAGATTGTTTCATACTTCCTGATACCAAGTTCCCCTTCTTGTTCGCATAAATCTTTATAAAATTCAAGTGTGCGATTAAGGTATCGAACGATTGCTAGTGTACGTTCTTTGGATTTTTTTATGCTCGGTACAACCAATTCGCCCAAATCGATTGCTTCCAGCACCATACGTTCATTTATTTCTGCGACCTTTCCTTCCACTTTTTCTGCCACATTTAAAAATTTACGATAGTTTCGTAACAGCAATTTCACGTTGTACAAACGATAATCGCGTTCCTTTTGAATTTTTTCTTGCTGCTCTTTTTTGTATTGCTCAATAGCCGTTGTAGATGCCACTTCAGAAATTAACTTAATCATTTCTTCGTTTAATACTGTTTGCCCTTTGCCCATGCGCTAGCCCCCATTTATATGTTATAATAGAGTGTGTATAATTTTGCTGAGGTGGCTGGGCGTGTGCTTGGCTGCTTTTTTATTTATAAAAACTGCTTAATCATATCAACAATCATTGACACAAGACCGTACAGACTACTAGTCCCCATCCCCATTAGCGCCCATCCGTTAGCCTCAAACTTGTACATTTTGTTCATGTAGTGCTCCTTCCTACATACAATGGTCATTTTGCTTAGTCATTCTGATTTACAAAGTACAAAAATACTTCTTCAATATCAGCTATATTTTCTTCTATATCCCCCTCATTGTTATTTATGAAAGCTAGACTTTCAGTTGAAGGTTCTTCAGGAAAATCACCATATTCAGCACAAGCTACTAGGTTTTCATAAGGTACTCCGTATTTTTCAAATATTTTTATTAATTCCCCATGTAGAAATTTAGCCCTATGGTTGAAGTCGTGGTATTGACGTAGCTTTTCTTTAATTTCATTAGGCATCTTTTTCAATTCTTACACCTCTTTTTTAGCGATACCATCCAATTCTTCTAAGTGGTCAAAGGCTTCTTTTACCTCTAGTTCGTAACGTGTTCCTTCTGATAAAATCCATAACATTTCGTTCATAGCACTTTGTGTTTCGTTACTAAATCGTCCATTTACGGCTTCACTGTACGCTCTTAACATACGTTCTTTTTTAGATAATTTAGCCATTTCCTTACCTCCTGCTACACACAATTGGCATTGTGCTCAGTCTGATTCTGACCATTTATTATTAAATTCATGAAACTTTTCT
>NZ_PYWN01000306.1 GCF_003049505.1 Metasolibacillus meyeri | reverse complement strand
CAGATATCTTGGGGGATTCGCAGATAAACCAAGAGAAAGCGCAGATATCTTGGGAAATTCGCAGATAAACCAAGAGAAAGCGCAGATATCTTGGGAAATCCGCAGATAAATCAAGAGAAAGCGCAGATATCTTGGGAATTCGCAAATAAATCAAGGGAAGCGCAGATATCTTGGGAAATTCGCAGATAAATCAAGGGAAAGCGCAGATATCTTGGGGGATTCGCAGAT
>NZ_PYWN01000046.1 GCF_003049505.1 Metasolibacillus meyeri | reverse complement strand
ATCACAAGAATTACATAATGCTATTTTGCCATCGCACCCTAGAGAAAGATCATTAAAATCAATTATGCCGAGGCGCAATTGCGTCGGAGGCTTAACTTGAATCAGTAGGTAGTTTGGAACTCCCTCTGATTCCATTACTTTTCTGGCATTCATTCCGCCACTTATGGAAGTGGGGGACTTCTGTATCTGTCGCTTCGCTTTCGCACAGAAAACATTTGTTGCTGTCGCTTCGCTTTCGCACAGAAAATATTTGTTGCTGTCGCTTCGCTTTCGCACAGAAAATATTTGCTTTCGATACAAAAACAATGCCGCTGTCGACCTGCTTCCGCGCAGTAAACATTGCTGAATCAAGTTAAAAAGTGAGGTGAACTTCTTGGATTTAAAATACCTACCCCTGTTGCTCTCTACTTTATTCCTATTTGTAGTTGCTTATCTCGAAAGAAATCAAGAACAAAAGAGCATAAAAAAACCAACTTTATTAGTAGGTATACTCATGATTTTCTATATCTTACTCATGTCTTTAGATTACAGTTTTATGGCAGCAATTATTGGGATAATAGGTTTGCTTATTTTAATTATTAGTTTAATTATTCGTATTTTTCAAAGGTTAACATCAAAACGGAAGTAGTGAATATCCATTTTGCGAATATAACCTTTGACACATGCAACAGAGATTAGAAAACTATCTCCTTTGATTTTTCGTAACTAAATGTATTTATATTTATCCATACGATTTGTCCTTTATATTGGCTTGGTATTATTCATCATAACCAAGCCGTTATAAAGGATTTTTTATGTAAGCTTGTAATCAAACAATGCCCAGATTTCATTCGTCTCGATTTGCTTTCTCAATATTGCACCACATTTAAAAATAGTATATCGTTATATTCGATAAATGGTTTATCAACTTAAACGAATGAACGGAGGTGTTTGATTAAATGAATAAGCAGGAACAACTGAATGCTATTAAAGAGGATTTTATTAATTGTCAAAAGGTATTGTTAGCAATTGGCGATGAAACACGGCAGGCTATCTTATTAGTTTTAATGGGGACGGATTGTCAAACAGGGCTACGTGTAGGAGAAATTACTGAGCAAACACATCTTTCTCGACCTGCTGTGTCGCATCATCTGAAGATTTTACGCGAAGCTGGGGTGATTTTAATGCGTAAAGAAGGTACAAAAAATTTTTATTACATTAATGTCCGTTCAGAATTAGGTTCATTAAAAACACTTGTGCAACATATTGAAGAGTTCATGCAAAAAAATTATTAAAATTATTGGAGGTAGAGAAAATGAAAGCGATGGTTATTGAGCAATACGGGAAAGTGCCAATGCGTTTGGCAGAGGTACCTGTACCTGAAATTGGGGATTATGAGGTGCTGGCAGAAATTCATGCAGCAAGCATTAATCCTGTTGATTTTAAAATACGCGATGGAAAAGTAAAAATGTTAGTTAAATATAAGATGCCTCTCATCCTTGGGAATGATTTTGCTGGTGTTGTGGCAAAGGTTGGCGCAAAGGTGACACGTTTTAAAGTGGGAGATGAAATCTATGCACGCCCACGCAAGAGTAAGATTGGTACTTTTGCGGAATATATTGCCGTTCATGAAAATGATATTGCGCTAAAGCCTAAAAATTTGAGCTTTGAGGAAGCAGCTTCGATTCCATTAGTTGGCTTAACCACATATCAAGCTTTATATGACATCATGCAGTTACAAAAAGGCCAAAAGATTTTGATTCAAGCAGGAGCGGGTGGTGTTGGTACTTTTGCTATTCAACTGGCAAAAATAATGGGGGCTACTGTTGCGACAACTACGAGTGATGCTGGTGCGAATTTAGTAAAATCTCTTGGTGCCGATGAAATTATCAATTACAAGACGGAACAATTTGAGGATATATTGCAAGATTATGATGCTGTATTTGATACAATCGGAGGAAAAACACTTGAAAAATCTTTCAATATTCTAAAAGCTGGTGGGAAAGTTGTTTCTGTTTCGGGCTTGCCAAATGCTCGTTTTGCTAAAGAATATGGCTTAGGATTCTTGAAAAGATTGTTGTTTGCAGCAGTAAGTAGTAAATTGACTGCACTTGAAAGAAAGCATGATGTGCAATATACATTTTTATTTATGAAACCAAGCGGTGAGCAATTGCGCACAATTGCCAACTTTATTGAGTTAGGTCAAATTAAGCCTGTCATTGATCGTGTTTTCCCCTTTGAAGATGCACAAAAAGCAATGGAATACTCAGAGGCAGGAAGGGCGAAAGGGAAAATAATTTTAAAAATTAAGTAGGAATTATGATTTTATTTTTAATTAAAATAAGATATAATCATATAGGAATGAACATTCATTCCTATATGAGGTGAGAAAAATGTCTAAAAATAAGCAGGAAGATATTCTTGAAGCGGCTATGCAATTGTTCGCGGAGCGTGGCTATGATGGGACAACAATTCCGATGATAGCTGACAAAGCGAAGGTGGGGGCTGGGACGATTTATCGCTATTTTGATAATAAAGAATCGCTTGTGAATTCTTTATTTGTCAAATGTGTAACACAGTTTTCCGATATATTAAATAGTGAATTTCCAGGAAACAGTGGAGATGTGCGTGAACAGTTTTCACATATTTTCTACCGCATGTTCCAATTTGCTAAGCATAATCCATATGCTTTACTTTTTATTGACTCGCACTGTATGGGCTATTATCTTAATGAGGAAAGTAACAAAGTGTACGATGACTTCCTTGCTTTTATTATAGGCGCTATAGAGAAGGGGCAAGAGCGAGGGGCAATTCGCCAGCTACCATCCAATGCTTTAATTGCAATTGTTTATGGCGCATTTATTATGCTATTTAAAATGGAGCAAGCAGGAGCTTTGGAGAATACAGGACAGCTACTGGAAGAGTTAGAAGAAAGTTGCTGGAATGCTGTTCGAATCATTTGATTCGATAGCTTTACTACAAACGGAATGAATATTCATTCCTGTATTTAAGAAAGGTGATAACAAATGCAAAAACTAAAAAATTGGAGAAGTCTGTCCTTTATATTATGGATACTGGTCACAGTTGTTGTGCTCTTTACAATGCCTGATATGGATAAGTTAATTAAGGAAAAAGGACAGATTACCATTCCTGAAACAGAGCAAAGTGCGATTGCGAATGAGATGATTAAGGAGATGAATGCAAAAAGTGGCGACACCTATGGCATTATAGCAGTCTTTCACAGTGGCAATGATGCAGCTTTATCAAAGGAGCAGAAAGAGGCGATTGCTGCTGCTGTCAATGAGTTGCAGGATAAACAACAGCAACTTGGCATTACGGAAATGGTTTCGCATTTAGATGGAGAAGAAATGGAGGAGCAGCTCGTTGCTAAAGATGGCACGACTATTTTGACACAAATCTCTGTTGATCGAGTGCAAGGAGAAATCGTAGAGGTTGCGGATTGGCTAAATGAAATCATTAAAATAACAGATGTTCAAACCTATTTAACTGGAAGCGAATTAGTAGGAACGGACTTTATGAATTCTACACAAGAAGGTGTACAGAAGACGGAAATCATCGCTGTCATCTTTATTCTTGTCGTATTAGTTCTTGTATTCCGTTCACCAATTGTACCGATTATTTCTCTTGTAACGGTTGGTGTTTCTTATTTAGTATCAATGGGCGTCATCGCACAAATTGTTGATAAATTCAATTTCCCTTTTTCCAACTTTACACAAGTATTTTTAGTTGTTGTGTTGTTTGGTATTGGAACAGACTACAATATTTTATTATATACACGTTTTAAAGAGGAGTTAAGCAGTCAGGAAAATGCCTATTTGGCGACAAAGGCGACATTTAAATTTGCAGGGAAAACCGTGATATACAGCGGAATCGCTGTGTTAATTGGTTTTGCTTCACTCATTTTAGCGAATTTTAAATTGTATCAAGCGACTTCCGCAGTGGCCATTGGCGTGGCAGTGCTCTTGCTTGTATTGATGACATTAAATCCTTTCTTTATGGCACTGTTAGGTAAAACGATGTTTTATCCTGTTAAAACATTTAAAGGACATGGTGATAGTCGTTTATGGGGCTTTCTTGCGAAAAGCGCAGCATTTAGACCATTGCTCGCTGTCATCTTTGTATTTGTTATATCCATTCCTTTTATACTTAGTTATTCAAATACATTGAACTTCAACGATTTATGGGAAGTGGATGATAAATACGAATCGAAGCAAGGCATTAACATCATTGAAGCACACTTTTCACCAGGCTTTTCTTCTCCAGCAACATTGGTCATTCAAGCTGATCAAAAATTGGATGAAGTAAGCTCTTTACAAGCATTAGATGAGCTGGCTGATAAAATTTCAAAAATAGAAGGTGTGTCAGAAGTGTATGCACCTACTCGTCCAGCAGGAGATAAAATTAAAGAGCTTTATATGAATGACCAAGCAAATGAATTGAACACAGGTTTAGGTGATGCTGATAGCGGTATTGGCACAATCACCGAAGGACTAACTTCTGCAAAAGAACAAATGGCAGGGAGCGATTCAAATGATTTAGCTAATGTGCAAAAGCTAATTGATGGCACAAGCGAAGTAGAAAACGGTGTATCTGCATTAAATAATGCGATGAATGAGTTGACATTAGGTATTCATAGTGGGGCGCTAGGTGCTGAAGAAATAGCAAGCGGTTTAACTGCATTGCATGAAAATATAAAGCATCTTTCGAGCGCAACATCTCAGCTATATACAGCCTACAGTCAGCTAGCAAATGGCTTAACTGCATATGAACAGCATTTTAATAGTATTTCACAAGCAATTGATGGCGCTAAGGCAGGTTATCAGCAAATCGAAGGGCTCATGGCGAATTTAATTGAAGCAAAGCCCGAATTAACCGAAGATGTGAACGTCCAACAAACATTGGGCATCGCTGCATCTGCCCAAGAGCAACTAAGTGCACTTTCAAGTCAATTGCAGCAATTATCAGGGCAACATCAAATTGCCATGACTTCATTTAAAGAGGCGAATGGTGCTTTAAATAAAGTTGAAACAGGTTTAGGTCAAATAGAAACAGGTGCCACGCAGCTACAAAAAGGGTCAAATGAATTGACAAAGGGCTTGAATGAAGGTGTGGCTGGTTCAAAACAAATCGCTAACAAGACGGGCGAATTAAAAACAGGCGTAACGCAAATTCATCAAGGGCAAGAGCAATTATTAGCTGGGCTTCAGGATTTACAAGAAAAGATGGGGCAATTGCAGGCAGGTCTTTCAGAAAGCACAGAAGGACTCGAACAAATAAGTAATGGTTTACAAGAATCGCAAAAATATTTAAGCGGTCTTAGTACCTCTGAAACTTCAGAGAAATTTTACGTGACAAAAGATGTGCTGGAAAGCGAAGATTTCCAACAAGCTTTAAATATGTATATGTCTGATAACCGCGAATTCGCAACAATGATGATTATTTTAGAGGTCAATCCGTATTCTCAAGAGGCGATGCCAATTGTTCAAGAGATTAAGAAACAAGTAGATACAGCTTTAGATGGCACAATTTTACAAGGTGCAAAGGTAGCTATAGGTGGCAAAACTTCTGAAAATGTGGATTTAAAAAATGTTTCTGAACAGGATTTCTTACGTACAGCAACGATTATGTTAATCGGTATTGCGATTGTGTTAATGGTGATTACACGTTCGATTGCACATTCCATCTTTATCGTTGGCTCATTGCTTTTAGCGTATTTCACATCACTCGGTGTGAGTGAGCTCATTAGTTCATATGTTTTAAATATCGATCAACTAAGCTGGAATGTACCGTTCTTTAGCTTTATTATGATTGTGGCATTAGGTGTGGATTATAGTATTTTCCTAATGATGCGCTACAATGAGCTAGAAGGCAATCCAGCAACACAAATCGTGCAAGCCTCTCGTCACATTGGCGGTGTTGTACTATCCGCTGCATTGATTTTAGGTGGTACATTTGCAGCGTTAATTCCTTCTGGCGTATTAACACTGATTCAAGTGGCACTAGTTGTACTGATTGGGTTATTATTCCTCAGCTTTATCGCAATGCCAATTTTATTGCCTGGCTTGATTGGGCTGACACATAAGCTTTTCGATAAGAAATAACAAAAGTAGATTTGCGCCAATATTTTTGGTGTAAATCTCTTTTTTTATTGCTGAATTAAGAGGACTATAATAGATAACGGATTGAGAAATAAGAACGATAGAGCTTATTCTGTAGCGGTAGAATGAAAACTGCTAGATGTAAAATTCACCACTACACTTATTGTAAAAATATTTAACTCCCATGCAACTAATCACTACTAAAAATGCTCTAACGGTATGTAAGGAAAGAAGAGGTGTGAAAGATGGAGTCTGAATTTCTAGTCAAAAAAGCACAAAAAGGAGATGGCGATGCATTTATACAGTTAATTCGACAATATGAATTGATTCTTTATCGGACGGCAAAGGTTTTAGGTCTAAAAGATGAAGATATAGCAGATTTATTGCAAGAGACGGTTTTAACTGCATTTGAAAAAATAAGCACTTTAAAAGAGGCAAAATATTTTAATACTTGGCTTTGTCGCATCTTATTGAACAATTGCTATCGTTTTATGAAGCAGCGTAAGCAGGTTGTATCACTTGATTCAGAAACGTTGAATGCACTGATACATCAAGATTGTTTACCAATCGAGCTAGACGATGCGTTGAATAGCTTAGAGGAGAATTATCGTGTTGCATTAACACTGTATTACGTTAACGGTTTAACAACGAAGGAAATTAGTGAATTGCTTCATGAACCTGAAGGGACAATTAAATCGAGAATTTCGAGAGCGAAGCAGTATTTGAAAAACAATTATTATGTTGAGGAGGCACAATCACTATGAACAAAAGTGTAGAGAAGCGCTTACAGCAAGAAATGAAGAAAGAACAAGAGTTACCGCAATCCGTACGCATAGCTTTTGACCAATCCTATGAACAAATTCGTCAGTTATCAAAGAAAAAAACTAAAACAGCATGGTTTAAACCTGTGGCAGCTGCCGTAGCAACAATCGTGTTAGCTTCAGGTATTATGTTAACAAATGATACCGTGCTAGCAAAATTACAAACCTTTTTCAGCTTAAAAGATCCTGGAATTGACCTAGCAAGTGACTATGGAGATGTACAATACCTGGCACAATCACAACAATCAGAAGATATTACGATTACACTAGAGCACTTTTTTGTAGATGCCTATCGACTAGCTATACAATTAAACATTGAATCAGAGCATATACAAATGGATGATTTACATGATATGCATGTGGAATATCGACTTTATAACATAGAAGGTCAAGAAATAGATACTTTAGTATCCGATACAAAGCCAATTGCAGGGCGGGGGATTTTTACTGGTGCTCAGTTTAAATTAGAGAATGTAAAAAAACATGCCGCAACATTGGAAATGCTGACTGTTTCTAATAGAGTCGCTGTACCTTCGTTAGATGGCGCTAAATTAGTTATTGAAACGATACATTTCTTAAATAAGGATGGAAGTATTATTTCGGTGGATGGCAAGTGGGCATTTGATTTAACATCACCACCGGTTGAAACACAAGTTTTTGTAGGAGGAAATATAGTTCCAGGTCTTGAGTTACAACAAGCGGCATTAACAAATGGTTCCATGCAAATATCCTATAAAGTCGATCAGCAAATTGAAAATGAAAACGATATTTTTAAAACAGCATTAGTAAATGACAACGGTGAATCTTTCTATGCCAATAGCGCAAATGTTGAATACTTAGAGGAGGAGCAACAAACAATCATTAGCTTAGTTTTCCCTTATAGTATATGGAATGAACAGCAAACTCTTTCTTTAGCTGTCAAAGGCTATGAAAAATTAAGGTTAGTGGAGAAAGAATAAAAAATGCTACAGCAAGTCCAAGCTAGCAGTGGACTTGCTGTATTTATTGTTAAGATATCATGAAATTTGAGCCGTTGTTTTTCCTTTTTTAGTGAACCAAATCACTAGCTCAATTAAAACAACTAAAATCAGTGAAATACCAAAGAGTGGCATAATGATACCGAGCACAATCATGAAAATGCAAAATGGAATTGAAATTTCTTTTGCCATAGGTGGTGCAGAAATCAGCCCTTTTTGTCTACGCCATAACCATGTTTTGAATCCAAGGTACATCAAATAGAGAAAGGCTAGGCAGACGAGTAAATTTATTATTTTATTTGGCCAACCAAATAAATGTCCTTCATGAAGGGGGATACCCCATGTAAACCATTTTCCTAAAATCCCATATTCCTCATAACTGACAGAAGAAATCAGTGAGCCGTTGTATTGGTCAAAATAATTTGTTACCTCTTCCTTTGGATGTACATCTAAACCTGTCACACCAGTGTTTGACCCCTTAGCCACTATAAAAACACCTTCTTCTGAGCTAGGTAAAATAATAGAGTAAGGTTTAGAAATATTTTCATTTTCAATATGTTCCATCAATTCACTAACGGATAGTGCATAGTCATTTGTGTAATCAGTCACAGTTGCATGCCCACCGTGACCGGCATGTCCTGAATGATTTTGAGAAGTGGGCATTTCATTTTTACGAGTAGCCCAAGGAATTTCATTGATATCCGATGATGGTGGATTTTGTTTCAACTCAGGAATCCCAATAGATGGATTTTGTTGGGCAGCCGTATAAATAATATTTCCCATAAATGCTGACCATGGCAAGCCTGTAAAAATAATTGCAATCATTGGAATTGTAATAATAACTCCTAATATAGCGTGCCATCTGCGAGAGCGAAGCCGTGTTGTTTCTGTTTGTGCTTTCTGCCATATCTTTTTTCTAAACGTCATATAAAGACCGGAAAGCAACAGGAAAATAGCCCAGCATGCAGCTAGCTCCACTAAGTAATTGACAAACGTTCCACCTATAAATAAGGAGCTATGCAAATTTCGCATCATATTTGAAAACGTATAATTTGCCTCCTGACTATCAACTATTTGATAATTACCATCTAAAAATACATACTTTTGTTCGCCTTCACTGTCCATCATCGTTAAACGAGTATTATAAGGTTCTTCTAAAATGATTACTTTACGAACAGCATAGTCACTAAATTCCGCCTTTGCCTGCTCGATTCCTTCATCGATGGTAATGCTTGTTGTTTCTTTACTGTCGCCAAAGTAAGAATCTGCATATAGCTTGTTTTCTACATCGGTGTAGAAGAGGTAGCCGATGCCACTGATTGTTAACGTCAGTAACAGGGGAGTCATAAATAGTGCTGCGAAAAAATGCCATCGCCAAAAACGATTGTATAAATTCTTCATAAAGCCTCCTAATAATCTATAATCTTTTTTACATGAATAATATACATTTGAAATGTGAAATATGGATGATATTTTTGAGGAGAATTTGAGTGTAAAATTTCTTTTTTATATTTGAAATGGAATTTTTTATTGACTTATACAGTTAGACTGTATACAATTCAACTATACAGTTTAAATGTATAGTTGAACTGAGTATTGGAGTGATGAATGATATGGACTTAAATAAGCATTTACCGTTGACGGAAACAACATATTATATTTTATTATCCTTACTTGAACCTGCTCACGGTTATATTATGATGCAAAAAGTCGAGCAATTAAGTAATCAAAGAGTGAAGATTGCGGCGGGTACGATGTATGGAGCAATTGAAAATTTACTTAAACAGCAATTAATAAAAACAGTACAGAGTACGGATAAGCGTAGAAAAACGTATGTCATCACAGAAAAGGGCATAGAACTGCTGCGACTAGACTGTGAACGAATGAAGCATATCACCTATATTACTGACAAATTGCTACCGCCTACAGCATTAGGAAACGGAGAGGTTGAAGATGTATAAATTTAAATTCTTTATCAATTTTGAGAAGGAAGAACAATGGCTAGAGCAAATGGCAAGTAACGGTTACCATTTGCAAAATACTTTCTTTGGTTATCAATTTAAACGTGAGAAGGCTGAAACGGCAACCATAAAAATTGACTTCAGAAAATTTAAGAAAAAAGAGGATTTCATCGACTATTGTACGATGTTTGAGGATAGCGGCTGGCAGCATATCGCTGGCTCCAAAAGCTCAGGAATGCAGTACTTTAAAAAAACAGGTGATACCGCTGGAGATGATATTTTTTCTGATAATAATTCAAAAGCTGCTAGGTATAAAAGATATGCAAATATGAGTTTTGAGTTGGCCATGAGTTTTTTACCATTATTAGTAGTCTTTTATTTGACAGATATCGTGGATTTTAAGGCATTTATTAATCCAAAGGAACTCTATTTTACACCTGGTTTATGGGATAAGACAGGCATATCATTCTGGTTTTCCTTTCTATTTGAAACACCATTAGCACTAATGCGAGGTTTTGCTTGGTTATTTATTCCGCTTACAATCATTTCATATTTATTATTTGGCTATAAATCGAATAAGCTTTATTTACAAAACATAGCTGATAAAAAATAGTTTTAAGCAATCCAGCGCAATTGCGGGGGAACTAGTTAGGTGGTGGGTAGTTCAAATGGTTGCTAATAAAACGATTCGAGAAGGATTACATCGTCATAAAATTATGTTATACTACTAGTCGTGTAACAAATAAAATCTACTAAATCGGTAGGAGAGGTTCTAGCTACACCCTCTATAAAAAACTAAGGATAACCATGCCGCGCCTTAGGTATGGTTTTTTGTATGTTGAGGTGTATAGAATGCTCTTTTTCAAATGGGAAAGGGGATTTTTTTATGGATAAAAATAACAGAACAGGTGAACCTATGATGTTTGGGTTTCGTATTGTTGAGGAATTGCAAAAAATAGATAAAGATATTCGTAGAGAGCAATTAGCTTATCATCAGAAGCGAGTGATGGTCAGCAAATCGTTCACCTTTGATGCTGCACATCATCTACATTGTTATGAGGGCAAGTGCAAGAATCTTCACGGCCATACGTATCAAGTCGTATTCGGAATCAGTGGCTTTGTTGATGAGATTGGGCTTGTTATTGATTTCACCGATATTAAAAAGATTTGGAAAGACAAAATTGAAATCTTCCTCGATCATCGTTATTTGAATGAAACATTGCCAAAGATGAACACAACTGCTGAGAATATGGTTGTCTGGATTTTTGAACAAATGGAAGAAACAGTTCGTTCTTTGCCAAATGATTGCCGCGTGGAGTTTGTTCGATTATTTGAAACACCAACCAGTTACGCAGAAGCAAGAAGGGAGTGGATGTAGCATGAGTAAAATACCTGTCTTAGAGATATTTGGTCCCACAATTCAAGGGGAAGGCATGATGGTAGGAAGAAAAACGATGTTTGTTCGAACAGCTGGTTGTGATTATCATTGTACATGGTGTGATTCAGCATTTACATGGGATGGCAGCGCCAAAGCAGATATCGTTCAAATGACAAGTGACCAAATTTGGCAGCAATTAAAAGAAGTCGGTGGCAATCAATTTGATCATGTCACAATCTCAGGTGGCAATCCAGCTCTGTTGGCTGCTTTAGATATTTTTATCGATTTACTGCTGGAAAAAGGAATTGAAGTTGCGCTTGAAACACAAGGAAGTCAGTATCAGCAGTGGTTTTTAAAAATTAATGACCTGACGATTTCTCCTAAACCCCCAAGTTCCAAGATGAAAACGAATTGGGAAAAGTTAGACTATATAATCGATCAATTAGCAATCAATGGACGACTAGCTCAGACTAGCTTAAAGGTAGTAATTTTTGATCGAGAGGATTTTCAGTATGCCGAAAAAGTGCATCAACGATATCCTGAAGTCGCTTTTTTCTTGCAAGTAGGGAATGATGATGTAGAAGAGGTAGACGCGCAACAATTATCCCGACACTTATTAAATAAGTACGAATGGTTAATTGATCAAGTAGTAGCATCCACTGTACTGAATCGTGTCCGTGTCCTACCACAAGTGCATGCGTTAATTTGGGGAAATAAGCGAGGTGTGTAGTAGCTATTTGTTCAACGTAAGCAGCTATGACGACTATCGAACAAAATGCCATTTTCTCACTTGTCATCAAGTTCGTTGTATTATCCTTTATTTCCTAGTCTGACTTACTTTATGGCTAGCTGTTGTGCTACATTAACTTACTAAGAATAAAGTAAAAAGAAGCCAAACTCTCGTATCCATTACTAAAAACCAGGTTTAGCACCTGGTTTTTAAATATGACTTTTTACCCTTTGTAGTGAATCAAATAATTAGCTCAATGAAAACAACTAAAATAAGTGAGGTACTAAAGAGTGCGTAATGTCTAGTATGATTGTAGTAAAACTGGCTTGTTACTGTTCATTCAAAAGCATTTTGTGCTACACGGAGAAATTCCTTTACTGCGGGAGAGGCACTTTCAATAGATGAACAAGCGAGTGCAACTTCACGACTGTTTTCGATATTTAGCTGGCTAATTTTTATGTTGTGCTGGGTCTTTAAAAATAGTTCGGGGCCAATAGTAATTCCAAGCCCTTCCTGCACCATATTGGCAATCGTAGTACAATCATGCACCTCAAAACGGATAGAAGGTTTCATTTGTGCTTCTTCGAATAACGCTTCGACGTGAGATTGATACATTCCTGTTGGCATAATAAAAGATTCCTCTATTAAATCATCCATATCTACGGTTTCTTTGATACGAAATCGATGCTCTGGGTGATAAGCTACCACCATCTTGTCTTTTATTAAAGGAACCAAATCAAAGCTCGGATTTGATTTTCCTATTACGACAAACCCAATATCAATAATTCCTGAGCTAAGCCATTGTGTAATTTCTTCGTAAGTTCCTTCGTAAAACTTAAATTCTATTTTAGGATGCTTCTTTTGAAATTTGGCAAGTAACTTAGGTAATAAGCAGGATGAGGCACTTGCAAATGTGCCAATCCGTATGTTACCAGTTTCTAAATTGGTTACTAATGCAATTTCTTGATTGATACTTTCCATTCTCTTTAATATTTCTCTAATATGAGGAAGGACTTTTTGACCCGCCTCTGTAAGTGCTATGCCTTTTTTACGGTCACGTATTAATAGCGAAACATTTAATTCAGATTCTAGACTCGCTACAGCATGACTTACTGCTGATTGCGTCATGTTTAATTTTTCAGCGGCTTTTGTAAAGCTTCCTAGCTCAACTACTTTCGCGATGATTTCAAAGCGCACAAAGCTCATGAGTAATTACTCATCTCCTTAATTAAAAACATCAATTTTACTTATGTTAACACGGGATTTACAATAAATACAATGTTCAAATTAAGAGAGGGGAAATAAAATGAAAAACAATAGAAATCAACTGACAATTATACTTTTAGCTCTCGGAGCTTTTGTAACAGGAACAGCAGAGTTTATTGTTTCTGGAATTTTAGAACTGGTCTCTATTGAATTAGATATTTCTATTGCAATAGCTGGTCAGTTAATCACGATTTATTCTCTATCTTATGCTATTGGTGCATTGGTATTAGTTATGTTAACATCTAAATTCAACCGCAAAAAAGTAATTTTATATGCTCTCGCCATATTTATATTAGGAAATTTAGTTGCATTTTTCAGCTATAATTTTGTTGTTCTTATGTTATCTAGGGTCATTATGGCTATGAGTGGAGGACTTTATATTGTCGTTGCCACTAATTATGCAGCTCAAATTGCAGCTCCCGAAAAAAAAGGTGGTGCTATGGCAACGGTTATTACAGGTTTTACTGTGTCATTAGTACTTGGAGTACCTCTAGGAACATTTTTAGCGAGTTATTTTGACTGGTATTACATTTTTCTTATTATTGCACTTGGTACAGTGCTTTTGTTAGTAGGGCTTTATAAATTATTACCACCTATTGAGGGTAATCAATCACTGCCATTTAAGCAACAGTTAGAAATTATAAAAGATAAACGAATCTTTACAGGTTTAATGGCAACGATTTTTTGGATCTTAGGATATACTATGGTATTTGCCTACATTGCGCCATTGTTAAGTAATACTGCTAACTTTTCTATAAAGATGACGAGTATCGCATTATTCGTTTTAGGTTCATTTGCTTTTATTGGTTCACGCTTTGGAGGTTATGCAGTAGATAGATGGGGACCAAATCGAACGATATCTATCAGTCTATCTGTTCATATCGCTGCTTTATTTTTACTAACATTCACGCAGTATTCTACCATAGGTGTATTTATCACATTGGCTATTTGGGGAATAGCAACGTGGGCGACAACACCAGCCAAGCAATTTTATTTAATATCATTAAAACCGCAGTCAGCTGAAACTGTGTTGAGCTTTAATACGGCATTAATGAATGTTGGGATGATGCTGGGATCTGCTTTGGGAGGAATTATTATTCAATATTTAAACATTGCCCATTTGAGCTGGATTGCTGGAATATTTGTAGCAATAGCACTTATCTTTATCAAATACTCTCTCTATCTTAAATATTAATCTGGCATTTGAAGCGAATATTTTAGACACAATAGATGGATTTCATAGTAGGTTAAAAGCGTGGGTTATTTATAGCCAGAGGGGTGTTTTTTATTTTCTGCATCAAATAAAGTATAATTAGCATATAACCTATTCTTAATCGCTTAAGAGGTTAAATTATAACAACGAAATGGGCGATGGATGTGCAAGAAACAAATAAATTCCCTCTGATATCTGGAAATATTTCATTAGATTTAGTAAATACTGAAGTAGTAAGATGGGGACAACGATATGATTTATTGATGAATAATGAAGATATCTTGGATTGGCTCTATCTGGTAAAAGAGGATAATTCGTTTTGGAATGAGCAGCTGTTTATAAAAGTTAAAGAGCGTTTGAGCCAAGTAACATCAAATATTTTAGAAATGCGAAAGGTTATAAGAAAAGAATTTGAACACATTGCAGATCAGCATCAAATTTCGAATAAATTTATCACTATTTTAGAAAAGAAAATTGAAAAAGCACCATTCACATATAAATTGTCAGAACATAAATTAATTCCTTTTCCGATTGGAGAAATTGAGGATGTCCTTTTATCGTTAATTGCTTTTGACATATTAACTTTAATTAAAGAAAAGAAACTTTTCTCTCTACAACGATGCTCCAATCCAGAGTGTGTCCTTCTATTTATTGATGTGAGTGGGAGACGTAAATGGTGTTCAATGAAGATATGTGGAAATAGAAAAAAAGTGGCAAGATTTCAACATAGAAGATTAGAAGATAGCTAAAGAATCAGCTTTTATAGTTGGTTCTTTTATTTTGGTCATTTAAACTAACCCTTAAAATTAAACTTTACAAGTTAGTTTGATTTATGTAGAATAACATTGTAAATAAGAGGAGTGGATACAAGTGAGTAGAGAAACCGCAATCAATCCTGAAAGCACAAAAAAAGTCAGTAATCGGTACTTTTCGAAAATGAGAGGACAAGGAAGAACTCCATTACAAGTTAATGTAAAGGATTCCTTTACAGGTTTAACGGGTGGTTTTCTAACAATTGTTACTTTAATTTATTTAACAAATATGACTTCTACTGAATGGTTAATGGCCCCGTTCGGCGCAAGTTGTGTGTTGGTATTTGGTGTTTGGAATGCACCGCTATCACAACCTCGAAATGTAATTGGTGGTCATTTTGTATCAACATTCATTGGTTTACTTATATATCATCTATTTGGCAATGAGCCGTGGGCGATTGCTCTTGCAGTTGGTTTAGCTATTGCAATGATGATGTTAACAAAAACAACCCATCCTCCAGCAGGTGTAGATCCACTCGTTGTTATGTTAGGAACATTTAGTTGGAGTTATTTATTTTCTCCTGTTTTAATTGGCTCCATCATTATCGTAATCTTTGCATTGTTAATCAATAACATGCGTAGCAATAGAAATTACCCAACATTTTGGATATAAGTATCGGGACACGTTCAAGCTGACGTGATTGCAAAACCTTCTGGGCTATAGCAAGTATCGATCTTCGCTTAACAAGGAGATGACGAAGAGGAGATTTTGCAGTATTGGGGAGCCAAATGGCTGAAGTGAGTTATGAAAACGAGGAATCGCTAAATAGGGAGGAAAGAGAGCTAAAAAAAACCCTACCTATTGCAGTTTTGCAATAAAGTTTGATATAGTAAAATTGATAGATAAATTGATAATTTTTACAATTAGCTTGACGGCATATTCCATAAGAAGGGAACTCATAATGAAACGAATTAATTACTCGATACAGTTAGTAAATCTGATGGAGTCTGTATCGAGCTTAACCTAAGTATCTATCAGTTAACTGTATCGTCCACATAACAAATAAAAAAATGAATCATTTAATGTTAATGAAGTAAAAAGAGTATTAAGGCCAAACGGTGTATTCATTACTCAACAGGTTGGTGGGGAAAATGGAAACCGCTTATCAAATATGCTTATTCCAGATTTTCAAGCAAAATATAGAAACTTAAATTTGAGCAATACTTTACTTGACTTTAAAAAAAGAGATTTTGAGATTACGTTTGCTGATGAATATTTTCCATATCAAAAGTTTTTTAATATGAAAGCCTTAATTTACTATATAAAAGTAATTGAGTGGGAATTCCCAGCGTTTAATGTAAAGGAAAACTTTGTTCAGTTGTTAAATGCCTATAAAGAGTTAACCGTAAATGGCTATATTTTAAACTATGAGCATCGATTTATTATAGTTGCTAATAATCATAAGTAAATTTTGTAAAATAAATATCCCCGTTTTGATTATTTTCTCAAAACGAAGATACTTATCGTTTTATGAGTAATAAGGATAAAGGAGGATTCCCAAGAGCATGACATCTTTAACCGATTTTGAAAAAATAATAAAAAAAGATAAAATTGATAGTGTCCTTGTGCAGAAGAATAATACGGTGATTTTTGAATATTATCGAAACAATAAAATGAAGGAAAGGCAGCATAAAATATATTCTGTTACAAAAAGCATCTTGTCTGCACTGATTGGCATTGCGATTGACAAAGGCTTTATCGAAAATGTTAACACGCCTATTAGTCATTACTTTCCAGAATTTAATAAAGATAAAGAAAATGAGAGAATTACAATTAAGCATCTACTGACAATGACTTCAGGATTACACTGGTCGGGTAATGGTGGTATGATCTCTAGCAAAAATTGGGTCAATTATGTACTGCAGCAGGATATTGACCATCCTCCGGGCAATGAAATGGTCTACAGTTGTGGTTCTTCACAATTATTAAGTGCCATCTTACAAAAGACGACTGGATTACATATAGAAGCCTTCGCTAAAAAGCATTTATTTACACCTCTAGGCATAACAGATTATAAGTGGAACTGTGATTCCCAAGGTATAGCCATTGGTGGATTCGGATTAACGATGAAAACGGTGGATATGTTAAAAATCGGTACGCTTTATTTAAAAAATGGTGTATGGAAATCCAAACAAATCGTGCCATATCATTGGATTGAGGAATCTACAAGTCCAAAGGTCAAAACTGATGATCATTATGCATACGCGTATCATTGGTGGAACATAACATCCGACAATCAAGTAGGTAGAATTTTTTTGGCGATGGGACATGAAGGACAGTATATTATTGTCGCACCTGACTATCAATTGGTAACGGTTTTTACAAGTAGTTTTAAAGATGGCGCATCAAGACCTTTACAGTATTTTCAGGACTATCTATTAGAAGGGTAGATAAGAAATCAATCGAAGTTTGTTTTTTGTTGTATAAAGACAAGAACTCGCAGATACTCATATTTACTTATAAAGATTGATACATTAGGTAATTCAAAATGAAAAAACAAAGTATAATAAAAATTTTGTAAGACGGTGTGAAGTTTTATTCGCACTGTCTTTTTCTCTGTGTATGCATTATAAAGACACATACATTGAACAGCATTCGTGAAAAGATGGGAGCTTTTATATAAAGGCTTCAAAGTAGTAACAAAAATAAATTTTAAAAAATGAGGAAATAGCGATTGCATTTACTTTCGAGTTCGCATAATATAAGTGTATAGTTATATACAAATGTAATCACCTAGATAAATAGGTGATTTTATTTAAAATTATATATAAGCAAATACTTATATAAGGAGTGCGAATAGGATGGAAAACACACTAATTGAAAAACAACTAAAAGCAGCAGCTGATTTGAATCGGATTAAATTGCTTGCATGTATGAAGAATGGGGAGGTATGTGTATGTGATTTTGTGGATGTTTTAGGGATATCACAACCAGCAGTGAGTCAACATCTTCGAAAATTAAAGGAGGCAGGCATTATTACGGAACGAAAAGTAGGAACGTGGAAACATTATCGTTTAGTAGAGGAACAAACGCCATTGATGAAGGGGATTTTAGAGCAAATTCAGCCTTTAACGGGATGCAATTGTGAAACAGATTGTTGCCATGTAGGGGGAAATAGTAATGAGTAATGAATCATTAACAAAGCAACTTTCTTTTCTAGATCGTTATCTCACGCTTTGGATTTTTGTTGCAATGGGGATTGGTGTTTTATTAAGTGTGACAATGCCTGATATCGGAAAAGCATTAGAGTCCATGTCGATTGGTACAACATCCATACCGATTGCCATAGGATTAATTGTCATGATGTACCCACCATTAGCGAAAGTAAAATATGAAGAAATGTGGCGCGTGTTTAAGGACTGGAAAGTGCTTTTATTATCACTTTTTCAGAACTGGTTACTTGGTCCGTTCCTCATGTTCTTTTTAGCAATCATCTTCTTGCACGATTATCCAGAGTACATGGCTGGACTCATCATGATTGGTTTAGCGCGTTGTATCGCTATGGTGATTGTGTGGAATGATTTAGCGCGTGGAGATCGTGAATATGTTGCTGGCTTAGTTGCCTTTAACTCCATTTTTCAAATTGTGACCTATTCGATTTTCGCGTACTTTTTCTTGAATGTATTACCTGGTTGGTTTGGTTTAGAAAACTTCCATGTAGCGATTTCCATGTGGGAAATTACAAAGAGCGTATTGATTTATTTAGGGATTCCGTTCGCTGCAGGCTTCCTTACACGTTGGATTGGAATGAAAACAAAAGGGAAAGCGTGGTATGAAGAAAAGTTCTCACCGAAGATTTCACCACTAACTTTAATCGCGCTTCTGTTTACGATTGTCATGATGTTTGCCTTGAAAGGTGAACAATTAGTTGAACTGCCACTTGATGTAGTACGAATAGCAATTCCATTGTTTATTTATTTTGTGGTCATGTTTGCTATTTCATTCTTTTCTTCTCGTAAAGCAGGTGCATCGTATCCCGTTACAGCAGCGCTTTCATTTACAGCTGCAAGTAACAACTTTGAACTAGCAATTGCCGTAGCTGTAGGTGTGTTTGGATTGCATAGTGGCGTGGCGTTTGCCGCTGTTATTGGGCCACTTGTAGAAGTACCAGTTCTCATTGGTCTGGTATGGGTCGCTTTACGTTGGCAGAAAAAATACTTTAAAACTAGTAGATTATAAGGAGCAATTATGATGACAAATACACTTTATTTTTTATGTACAGGGAACTCCTGCCGTAGCCAAATGGCTGAAGGGTGGGCAAGAAAGTTATTGCCTTCCGATTGGACGGTAAAAAGTGCCGGTATTGAAGCACATGGCGTGAATCCGAAAGCCATAAAAGCGATGGCAGAGGTCGATATTGATCTATCGAATCATACATCCGACTTAATTGATGTTGAGACATTAAACAATGCGACGTTAGTTGTCACGTTATGTGGGGATGCCGCTGATAAATGTCCAATGACACCTCCACATATTCGTCGGGAGCATTGGGGTTTTGAAGACCCGGCAAAAGCGACAGGTACAGAAGAAGAAAAGTGGGCTGTATTTCGAACTGTACGTGATGCTATTGGCATGTGCATAGAGCGATTTGTGACAGAGGAACTTAACTAAGAACGCTATTAAGAATAAGGCATGTATTACGTCTAGTTGAATGCTAGGCGTAAAAAATATTCAATATATAAGGGAATGCTTATATTATAATTTAAAGGAAGAAGGGAATTTATTTATGAAAACATTTAATATAATTCAACCAACTGGCTCTTGTTGTTCAACGGTTCAAGCCAAAAATATCGAAGAGCATATCACTCTAAATGATCGCAATAAGCATTTACCGATTGTTATCATCGGTGCCGGACCAATCGGCTTAGCTACAGCAGCTCATTTAGTAGAGCAAAAACAGGCGTTTATTTTACTAGAAGCAGGGAATGAAGTCGCGTATAACATTCGCACTTGGGGGCATGTTACACTATTTTCACCATGGAGATATAACATTAATAAAGCTGCAAAAGCTTTATTAGAGGAAACAAACTGGCAAGAACCAAATCTAGACACATTACCGACAGGAAATGAATTAATTGACTTCTATTTAAAACCACTAGCCGAATTAGCACAAATCAAACCTAGCATTCAATTGAACGCAAAAGCGGTCGGGATTTCGAAGCAATTCAATGATAAAATGAAATCTCAAAATCGAGACAATCAAGCCTTTCAGGTATATGTTGAACAGGGAAATGACTTGCATATCATTGAAGCAAGAGCCGTTATTGATGCGACAGGTACATGGGGAAATCCAAACCCAGCAAATGCTGCAGGCGTATGGTTAAAAACCGAAAAAGCATTAGCAAACCATATCGAATATGGCATTCCAGATATTAAGATGAATGTGGAGAAATACGCAAATAAGAAGGTTGCCGTCATCGGGGGTGGCCATTCAGCAATTAATACGTTATTATCGCTAGCCGAATTACAAAAAGAAAACCCTTCAACTCAACTTGTTTGGATCATACGTAAAAAATCTGTAGAGGAAGCCTATGGTGGTGAAGAAAAGGATGCTTTAGAGGCACGTGGTACGCTAGGGATTCGCATTCATGAATTAGTAGACACAGGCAAGGTGGAGGTCATCACGCCTTTCTATGTTTCACAAGTGAAAAGAGGCGAGAGTATTGATATTATTGGAACTGTCAATGGTGAACAAAAAGTATTAACAGGCTTCGATGAATTGATAGTCAATGCCGGAAGCCGACCTGATTTTACAATGATCAGTGAGCTACGTCTTTCAATTGATACAGTAACAGAAAGCGTGCAAGCATTAGCACCGCTCATTGACCCAAATGAACACAGCTGTGGCACAGTACGAGCGCATGGTGAAGAAATACTTCGACAACCTGAAAAGGACTTTTATATTGTTGGTGCAAAAAGCTATGGACGCGCACCTACATTTTTAATGGCTACAGGTTACGAACAAGTCCGTTCCATCACAGCCTATTTAGCTGGCGATAAGGATGCATCAAAACGCGTGGAATTGAAGTTACCTGAAACAGGTGTATGTGGAATTAATCTAGCCAATCAATCAAATTCATGTTGTTAATTCGTTGACTGTTAGCGAAAGCTAGCAGTCCTTTTAAAATACGAAAGGGGTAATGGGATGAGTTTGTGAAATGGAACAAAAGGATTTAAAAGAGGTATTAGTGATTTATAAAGAAAGAAGGAATTGACACAGGAATGGCAAGCTAAAATGTCTGCAAGTTCTTGCCTCACATAATACATTTGAGCAACAAGATATTCATTTCAGTTTTTAGTTTACATAATATAAAGTGAAGGGCTTAGATAATTTGTTAGAAGAAGTACATATAATATTATCGTTTAAAAAGAGGATAAATCGTAGAATTAGTGATAATTATCGTTCAAAACAAGTTAGGTAAATTATAGCACTAAAATTGAGTCTAGTCTAATTCTAGATATTTCTTTAACTGTTTTTTTTAGCAATCTACATTTCCAACAAACCCTCTTGTTTGACCTATTAAACCTTCCCCATTTTTACGTTGTCATTAAATCCTTGGTTTTTCCCATTTAATAAATCTTCTACAATAATTAAAAAATTTTTATAATATGTTGGAATGGCATTATATTAGC
>NZ_PYWN01000305.1 GCF_003049505.1 Metasolibacillus meyeri | reverse complement strand
TCACAATTTAAAAGTGGTTTCAGTTGGACGTTATATGATTATTTAAAAGCTCATTATGGTTATTGGCATAAAACCATTTCAAAAGACGCCATTATGCGTTTATTTGGTGTTGAAACAAAAAAGACTTATCAAAATAATACAAGTTTGTTTAAACAATATGTACTTGATGCTGCAATCGATGAAATTAACCAATTTACAGAACTTGATGTTCGTTATAACGAACAGAAAAGAGGGCGTTCTATTATTGGGTTTGATTTAATTTGGT
>NZ_PYWN01000304.1 GCF_003049505.1 Metasolibacillus meyeri | reverse complement strand
ACACATGGAGCTGACGAATACTAATCGATCGAGGACTTAACCAAAACTAAAACTTATTTCAATGACCGTTTATCCAGTTTTGAAAGAACAAGAAAATACATACTTGACTTTAATAGAAAAGATGATATAATAATTCTTGTCTTTAAAAATAGTCTAGTGATGATGGCAAAGAGGTCACACCCGTTCCCATACCGAACACGGAAGTTAAG
>NZ_PYWN01000045.1 GCF_003049505.1 Metasolibacillus meyeri | reverse complement strand
AGCCACCGTACGAGGAAATTCCACCAGTGGAAGAAGAGCCACCGTACGAGGAAACGCCACCAGTGGAAGAAGAAGAGCCACCGTACGAGGAAACGCCACCAGTGGAAGAAGAGCCACCGTATGAGGAAACGCCACCAGTGGAAGAAGAGGACCCTCCGTACGAGGAAGAGCCACCAATAGAGGACCCACCATATAAAGAAACTTAGTTCCCTTAAATAGAGCTACTAAAAGAAGTAGTCTCTTCATTTTTTAGACATTCGTTTGGATCGCATGGGCACGCATGATAGTGCAAAGGAGGTAGATTTGTTTGTCAGAAAAAGAAGTATATCCATTAATAAATGAAGAAATAATTGAAAAGTTAAAGCAATCAAACTTAAGTTTGCACAAAAATACTTTCTCAATGGGACAGTTGATTTTAGAAAAAGGGCAAATCTCACAAGCTATCCATATCATTGTTTCGGGGAAAATACGTGTCTTTATTGCACAGGAGCGAAAAATAGAGCTTGCTATTTTAAGGGAAGGACAGTTTTTTGGTGAAATGTCTTGTTTAACAAGTGATCCTGTAAGTGCACATGTAGAAGCGGTTGATGAAGTGCAAACGGTTAGCTTAAATCGAGATGGTATGATGCTCTTAATGAATCAAAATGCTGCATTTCGACTACAAATTATTGAGTCCATGGTGACACGTATTCAAAATTCTAATGAACGCGTTGTAGAGGAGCATCAAAAAAGTTTATTGTTGCTGAGGCATCATGAACATGAAGTACAAGAAAAATATGATGCATTAATTGGTGAAACAGAACCGATGGTAGAATTGCGTAAAAGAATTCATTATGCTGCACAGAGTGTCACACCAATAGTATGTATTGGTGAAGCAGGAACAGAAAAAATAAGTGTTGCTAAACATCTGCATGACTTGTCGACAAATGGGCATTATCCATTTGTTTTAATAGATGCAAACCAATTGATATTGGAGAAATGGCAAGAAAAACTTCAATTGGCACAAGGAGGAACAATTGTCGTTGAGCATGCAGAATTATTGGATAGCGATCTACTAAAAGAACTGATGCAGTTTGAACAGCAAGTAAGAATTGTATTTACGACAACAAAAAAGCTTACGCAACGCGTTGGAGTTGAAGTTTCAATCCCACCTTTGCGGAATCGAACAGAGGATATCCCTCTACTAGCTACATATTTTGCTAGAAAAGTAGGTAGGGTAAATCAAGAAAATCCGATTTCTGAGGAAGCAATCCGTCTGTTAAAGCTGTATCCATTTTTGCAAAACAATGTAGAAGAATTAAAAGAGCTTGTGGAAAAAGCATTCATATTGAGTGAAGGAAGAACAATCTACAGTAAACATTTGCACTTTGTGACGAATCGTAAACCAGGAGAAAGACCTAAAATAGACTTAGCATTAGGAAGCGGTGTAGCAAGAGGGCAAGCGCATATAGGTGTGCTGCAAATATTAGAAGAAGAAGGTATTCCAATTGATATGGTAGCGGGAACAAGTATCGGTGCAGTAGTTGGAGGAGCCTATGCAGCAGGGATGTCAGTTGCTGAAATGAAGAAGGTGCTATCGCGCGTAACATGGGGACAATTAGTACGCCCAACTGTGCCATTTCGTTCCTTCGTTGAAAATACACCGGTTATCGACTTTATTGAGCGTCATTTAGGGAAGCGTTTAATTGAAAATTTACCAACGCCATTTGCGGCTGTAGCCTCTGATGCTTTAACAGGGGAGGCGCATATTATGAAAAAAGGCTCTTTAGCACATGCACTTAGAGCGAGTTCTGCTGTTCCAGCCGTGATGCGACCTGTTCAATATGAGGGAAGAACATTAGTAGACGGTGCAGTCGTTCATCCTGTTCCTGCTGCACTTGTGAAAAGTATGGGGGCAGACATTGTCATTGGTGTCAATGTTTGCGCAGAATCCTTTGCAAAGGGCATGACAAGGCATGTTGTAGATTCTTTAATGAATACGATTGATATGATGAGTGCAAAGCTTGTAAAGGAGGAACTACAATTAGCTGATGTCATCATTCGTCCTGATTTAGGCTTTAATCAAATACGCTTCGGCAAAGAATTAGCTTTTTGTATATCTTCTGGAAAATCAGCAACGCGTCAAGCGCTAGATCAGCTTTATCAAATAATTGAGATGAAAAGTTAGAGAAGGTTGTAAGGGGATTGTTTTTCCCTACAACCTTCTTTTCTTCCACCATGTGAATACAACGATTACAATAAGCCCAAAGCCTAAATAGCCCATTGAAGCATAGACTTTTCCGACTAGATTGCTAAAGCCAATAAAGCTAGCGACGAAGCCTACTGTGCCAACAAAAATAAGGGCAGGCTTAAATAGTGGGTGAGTTGGCGTGATAAAGCGCACTGTAAATGTATAAAACATGCCAACAGCGGTGCTATACATCATGCCAAGTAAGGCAATCGCAACTAATGTGCCTACAAAGGGGTGGATTTGCATTGCTAAAGCAAGTGTAGGCATATCCACACCTGCTACAACATCTATTTTGACAAACAATGCAATATTAATTAATAGGATAAGTGTACCGAGCATAAGCCCCCCAAAAATGCCACCTAATCCAGCGACTTTACGGTCTTTTACCGTTCCGCCCATAACAATCAACATGGCAGCACCGATAACGATATTATAGGAAACATATAATAATGCGCTAATGAACCAATTTGAGTTTGCAGGTTGCTGCATTTGTGCGAGCTGATTTGCTTCCAAAAGTGAAAGGTCCATCGTCCATAATGAATACATTAAAATAATAAAAATAACAGTCATTAAATAAGGGGTAAGCATGGCAATAATCTGCATAATATTTTGAACATTCAAGAGCAAGGTACCAATTGTTAAACAAACCATCACGATGCTTCCAATGGCCGGCGAGATGCCAAACATTTGATGGAACATTGCGCCAGAGCCAGCAAACATCACAACCGCTACACTAAATAGACAGAGGGTAATGAACAGGTCAAGTATAAGCCCAATAGAACGACCACCCATGTAGTAAATAACATCTTTATGTGAGGTCGTTTGAAGCTGTGAGCCTAGCTGTGCTAAAATCATGCCTAAAAATGAAAAGGCGAATGTAGCAAAGAAGGCTCCTGCAATACCTATGAAGCCAAAGCTCGTAAAAAATTGCATAATCTCTTGTCCTGATGTAAAGCCTGCCCCAACAATGAGCCCGACGAATACACCACCAATTTGTAAGCTTTTTTTCAACTTCCCATCCTTTGTTCATTTAGCGATAAATTTTTTTCTCAACAGTGTACGCTTCAACAATTTGGCGATTGACCTCATAGCCGATTCCTACCGTTTGAGGTACTTGAATATAACCGTTTTCAGCCATAACTTCTGGTTCAATAACATCCTTTTCCCAATAGTGACTAGAGCCCGCTGTATCGCCAGGGAGGATGAAGTTCGGAAGCGATGTGAGTGCGATATTGTGCGCGCGGCCAATTCCTGCTTCGAGCATGCCACCGCACCATACAGGAATGCCTACCGTCGCACAGTAATCATGAATTTTCTTCGCTTCTGTTAAGCCACCGACACGTCCGATTTTGATGTTGATAACTTTGGTAGAGCCTAATTCAACAGCTTTGCGTGCATCTTCAAGCGAATTGATGCTCTCATCTAAGCAAATAGGTGTTATAATTTGCTGCTGTAATTTCGCATGATCGATAATATCGTCTGAAGCTAAAGGCTGCTCAATCATTATTAACTGAAATTCATCCAACTGTTGTAATAAATCGATATCATCTAAACTATAGGCTGAGTTAGCATCCGCCATAATTGCTATGTGAGGAAATGCACTGCGCAACGAACGAATTATTTCAATATCTAAGCCGGGTTTTATTTTTACTTTAATGCGTTTGTAGCCTTCTTTTAAATAGTTATCTACGACTTCGATTAGCTCATCAATTGAATTTTGAATACCGATGCTAATACCGACTTCAATTTTATCTTTTGTACCACCGAGAGCCTGTGCTAATGATTGTCTTGTTTGCTGTGCATAAATATCCCAAATAGCACCTTCGATTGTTGATTTTGCCATATTGTTTTTACGAATCGGTGCAAAAATTTCGCTCACTTCATCGGGATGGTGGATTTCTTTATTTAAAATAAGCGGTATGAGAAAATCCTCTAGCATATGCCAGTTTGTTTTCATTGTTTCCTCAGTATACCAAGGAGAATCGAAGGCAACAGATTCTCCCCAGCCGATTGTACCTGACTCATCCTTCGCTTCTAAAAGTAAAAAGTTTTTCATTTTAACTGTGCCGAAGCTTGTTGTAAAAGAGAATTTCATCTCCATTTGTAAATGGCGTATTATTATTTCAGTTATTTTCATCTATGCTTCCCCCAGTGTCAAAGGTATTGATTTTTTTTTTTAATTAACATCATGATGACTTGTTACTTCTTGCAATGCTAATAATACAGCCTTGACAATAATGTTAGCGCCAACATATAAACGTTCCTTGTTAAAAGCCATCAACGGATGATGTAGCCCTGGTGTAACACCACAGCCTAAGCCAAGCATTGTCGTTTTCAAATGTGGCTGAGTGTAAGCATAAAAATGGAAATCCTCTCCACCTGGTGTAACAACATCTTCAGCACAATGTTGCTCCCCAACGGTTTCGATAATTGCCTGTCTCATGATTGCCTTCGCATCATCATGCACTTGTGCTGCAACGATATGGGCTGCGCAAGTCGTTTCGATTTTTGCTCCATACAATGTGCTTACGGCAGCAACTGCTTTCTGGAAGCCCTCTGTCAACGCTTCCATCGTTTCATTTGTTTGCGCGCGCGCATCGATGCTAAATGTGGCACTACCAGGAATAATATTTGCCGATGAACCGCCAGCTTGAAGCTGTGTCATTTTAATCGAGGCAGATTGCGTCGGGCTAATCCAATGCCGCTTCATTGCATCAACGAGGGCTGCCGCTACCTCGATGGCGTTGATTCCTTGCTCAGGGCGAGCACCATGTGCCTCAATCCCTGTAATTGTGCCTGTGAACATTTTGGCTGCGCCATGATAAAGTGCAGGTGCATGAACACCGTCAGGAATTTCAACTAATGGTCTTACATGTGTACCAAATAAATATTCCAAGGGTGCAGTGATTCCTTGTGCAACGATGGCCTTAGCTCCTTGACCTTTTTCTTCAGCTGGTTGAAAAATAATTCGAACGGCGCTTGGTAAATGATCCTTTTGCTCGTTTAATAATAATGCTACGCCAATAGCCATCGTCATATGCCCATCATGTCCACAAGAATGATTTGCTTTAAATTGACCGTTCACTTCCTGCCAAAGTGCATCCATATCTGTGCGGAAGCCTACTTTTGGAACACCTTTGCCAATATCAACATAGAGCCCTGTCATATCGTCAAAAGTATGTGGTACTAAGCCTTCTTTTTTTAGAAGTTGTGCAATGTAGGTAGTTGTTTCAACCTCCTGCCAGCTAATTTCAGGGTTTGCATGTAAATGAGCAAATATTTTTTCCATTTGCTCTGTAATTGTTTGTACTGTCAATTTGTTCAACTCCATTTGTCCGCTAAAAAGCTATTTTGAAACTCCATTCAGCAAGTGTACAGACATTTGCTGAATAAGAGAAATTCAGTCTAAGAGTGTCACTTCCTGTGACAACGACTGAGTGACTAACATCTTGTTGCCCCAAAGCCTTCGGTGGATACTGCAGATTGCCTGCACGATGCAGGTCAGTTAACCGTTAGCGCGTGTCGTGATAGTTTTAGGTTAACTTCTACTAAGAGCAAGCTCGAAAAATCTGGACTAAAGTTAACCGAAGCATAATTGATTCATTGTTGATTATAGTATCGGATATTACAAGATATCCTGTCTATTATAAGATATAGAAAGAATTTTAAGAAAGTTAATTCGAATATCCTGACATTATCAAAAAATAGAAAACTGATTATTTTAAAGTGGTCAAAATTTGATATGCTAAATTTAGAAAAAGGAGGAAGTTAAAGATGATGAAATATGGTGGCGTAATTATGGATGTTATTAATGCGGAGCAAGCAAAAATTGCGGAAGCAGCAGGAGCAGTTGCTGTTATGGCTTTAGAGCGTGTACCGTCAGATATTCGAGCGGCAGGCGGTGTAGCACGTATGGCAGATCCACGCATTGTCGAGGAAGTACAAGGAGCAGTTTCAATTCCCGTTATGGCAAAGGCTCGTATCGGTCATATTTCGGAGGCACGTGTGTTAGAGGCATTGAACATTGATTTTATTGATGAGAGTGAAGTGCTATCACTAGCAGATGAGGAATTCCATTTATTAAAAAGCGAATTCAAAGTGCCGTTTGTGTGTGGTGCACGTAATCTTGGTGAGGCAGCGAGACGTATCGGTGAAGGTGCGAAAATGATGCGTACAAAAGGGGAGGCTGGTACAGGAAATATCGTTGAGGCAGTGCGTCATTTACGTGAAATCAATGCACAAATTCAAAAGGTCATTCATATGGATCCAGCAGAATTAATGACAGAAGCACGTGAGCTTGGTGCACCATATGAAGTATTGCTAGCGATTAAAGAGGCCAAGCGTTTACCAGTCATCAATTATGCAGCAGGTGGTGTAGCAACACCAGCAGATGCAGCCTTAATGATGGAATTAGGAGCAGACGGTGTATTTGTGGGGTCAGGCATTTTTAAATCGGAAAACCCAGAGCAATTTGCAAAAGCAATCGTGCAAACAACAGCAAATTATCAAGACTATGAATTGATTGCTCGCTTATCAAAGGGTTTAGGCACACCGATGAAAGGCATTGAATTATCCACATTACCAGCGAATGAAAGATTGGCTGCACGTAGCTTATAAGAAAAGAGGAGGCTGTCTGAAAAGGTATTATCTTTTCGGACAGCCTCTTTTATATTTTAAGATAAATTTTTCTCTTTGATGTGATAGCTAAAGCTTTTTCTTTTGTGAGTGGTTTTCTATGAAAAATAAATGAATCTATAAGAAGACAAGGAACGTATATGTTAGTAAATACGGAATAGGGGGGAGCATATATGAACCGACTGTATATTAAACAAAAAATATTTAGTTTAAGTGGAAAGTTTACGGTGAAAAATGCACAGGGAGATGATGTGTATTTTGTGGAAGGGAGCTTTCTGCAAATCCCGAAAACATTTACAATTTTCGATTCATCTCGAGCTGAAGTAGCTATGATTACGAAAAAGGTTTTCAGCTTTTTGCCAACATTCTTTGTCGAAGTAGATGGAAGAGAAATGGTGAAAATTAAAAAGAAATTTAGTTTTTTTAAGGCGCATTATTCGATTGAAGTGGAAGGAATTGAGGTGCGCGGCAATTGGTTTGATATGAATTTTTCTATATTGAGACATGGCGAAGTAGTTGGAAGTGTAAGTAAAGAGTGGTTTACTTGGGGAGACAGTTATAAAGTAGAAGTTTTAGATGAAAAACTGGAGAAACTCATCATCGCACTTGTTGTAGCAATTGATTGTGTAAAGGCAGATAACAGCGCAGCGGCTACATCGGCAGCAACATAAACATGGACAGAGCAAATAAATAGAAAAATTGAAATTGTTAACTGCATAATAATGAACTAGACTTTTTAGAGGTATTGACTCAGCTAGATGAAAAAGATTATTTATTGTTTACAGCAAGGTTGTCAAGAAAGTGGCTATGTTTTCAGTACAATAAACATCGTTGTCTGCAATTATTCATCACAGAAAATATGGCTAGTGCACCACTTTCTTGACGGCAATTGATGTTGTGGAACAACTAGCAAAAATCCGATTGTCGACATATAAAATCAAATATGCCTCAGCTAGCACTAGTTCAGATTTTTGGGAGTTTGTTCTTTGTAGAAATTAATCTACTGAATTGGGGAAATTTTTTTCATAATTGATTAAACCTTTTTGGATATCGTTATTTGTGTGCAAAGTAGTACTAGCTCTCTGGTATCTCCTCCTTTAATATATATTGCAATGCTTTTTTGGGACATGTGTCAATAATACGAGCGACTTCATTAGCTGATTTAGCGTCTGCAATCACCCAAGGTTTTCTTTTTGGATTGAACACATCCTTACTCCCCTTTACACAGTTACCAACATGTTGACACAAATCTCTCGAGTAAAAAACATCGATTTTTTCTCCACTATACTTGCGATAACGAGCGTTTAATAATTGTTGCTCTGTCATCTTCTCCATCCCCCTTATGATGTAATATGGAAGTGCATTAACGGACTGATAATTAAAGCCGTATATTCTGTGCATTAGTCCTCCACTTAGTGAAGTTTCAGTTTATGTTACATAAAATAATAAAAGGTGACAATGAAAAAAATCACTTGATTGAGTTGGAGCGTCATTGAAGAGAGTAAATCTAAAGTTTTTACTATTTGTCAATAGCTGTGTAGGAGATGAGTTAGTGGACTATAATCCTCAAATTATTAATGTTGGTGTTGGGGATAAATATTGTATTTAATGAAGTACTTTCGCCTTTATATGGAGCGCTGGCAATTGACAAGCAAAATGCCATTCTTTTTTCTAGCATGCATTCAGCGGGCGTTCCCCAATCCCGCTGAATGAGATGGTGGCGAAGGGAGTTATTCACATAATCGATTATTACATAACAAGCTGAGGATGTTCGTAACGTACATAGGATACACCACAATTAAAGGCAGCTTCCATTGCTGTTTTTGATGCTTCCTCAGCGAAGGGATGACTTGCATCGACAACACAAGTAACGTCATGCTGTGTAATCATATTCACCATTTCATTGACGGATAAATGATTCGTTAAAAGGACGCCTGCTAAGCAAGTACTTTTTGTCATCACATTATGCCCTTGCTGCTGCAAAGTAAGGGCTAATTCGCGTGTTTCATTTATTCCTTCTATAAATAAAATCATATATGCACCCTCCTTGTTGTTTCACGTACTAAAATAAAAAAGCTGTATCTCTAAAAGTAAGAGATACAGGCTGTGAGATTTCATGTTGAAAAAGCGTGTATATTGTTGTATATACACATTTCTTACATTCGATGTCTCGCCTATACTTCTCCCTCCGAAAAGCAAAGTGACCAATTAAATAAGCAGGTTTCCTGGCTCGTGCTTCTTTTTACTTTCACATCTTCCCATTCAATTGAACAGTGATTGTCGTGATTTCATCTGCACTTACAGTAGCGGGGGCTGCATTAGCTTTTCACTAATTTCCCTTTTACCTTAGCATTGCTAAGCACTCATTTAACCATCATATTCGATTATGTTTTTACGATAACATATTTTATATATAAATAAAAGCAAATAAAGTGAAACTTCAATCAGTGGATTTTTCAAGTTACTTTCATTAGAAATACGGTAGATGCACTAGAGAAAAAATTAATGAATATGATAGTATCAATAAGAAGAGTATTGAAAGGGGTGGCGCAAACATGACAACAAATTCGTTGACATATGCTAAAAGTTTAGATGAAACATATGAAATTCCCTCAAAAAGAGAAGCATTTTATATACAGGAGGGGCGCATTTATTTTGATGGTAATTCATTAGGGTTAATGTCAAAGCGTGCAGAAGAAACATTGCATAGCTTATTAGGTTCATGGAAGGACTATGGCATTGATGGCTGGACGCAGGGGGAGCATGCTTGGTTTTTCCTTGCAGAAAAACTTGGTGCACAAATGGCACCAATTGTTGGAGCTAATAAGGAAGAAGTAATCGTTACAGGCTCCACAACGAGCAATTTACATCAACTAGTCGCAACATTATATAAACCAGAAGGGAAGAGAACGAAAATTTTAGCGGATGAGCTGAATTTTCCTTCTGATATTTATGCATTAAAATCACAATTAGCATTGAAGGGCTATGATGAATCACATTTAATTCGCGTTGCTTCACGCGATGGGCAAATACTTGATGAGGACGATATTATTGCAGCTATGACAGATGAGGTAGCATTAATCGTTTTGCCTGGCGTGCTTTATCGCAGTGGGCAAATTTTAAATATGGAAAAATTAACGCAGGCTGCACACGATCGAGATATTATGATTGGCTTTGATTTATGCCATTCAGTTGGCTCTGTTGTACATCAGTTGCATGACTGGGATGTAGACTTTGCATTTTGGTGTACGTATAAACATTTAAATGGTGGACCAGGTAGCACAGGTGCCCTTTTTGTGCATGAAAAGCATTTTGGCACAGCCCCTGGATTGGCTGGCTGGTTTGGTTCAAATAAAGAAAAGCAATTTACGATGAGCCACACATTTGAGCCTGCATCTGAAGCAGGAGCTTTCCAAATTGGGACACCGAATGTGCTGAGCATGGCACCACTTTTAGGAGCGCTGGAGTTGTTTAATGAAATGGGCATTGCAAATGTGAGGAAACGTTCGTTAGCTTTATCAGATTACATGCTGAAATGTGTGGAAGATATGCTAGGGGAATATGATTTTAAAGTATGTAGTCCAACAGCGCATCACGAGCGTGGTGGTCATATTTATTTAGAGCATCCAGATGCAGCGCGTATTTGTAAAGCGTTGAAGGAGCGAAATGTCGTTCCAGATTTCCGTGCACCACAGGGCATTCGCCTAGCTGCGGTAGCCATGTACAACACATTTGAAGAAGTGTATAAATGCTTTGAGATTTTAAAGGACATTATGGAAACGAAAGCATACGAAAAGTTTAGTAATGAAAGAGAGATTGTCGCGTAATGGGATGGATTGATATTACACAGCCATTAAATAAAAATATTGCCACATGGGCAGGCGATACGAAATTTACCTATGAAACCGTTGCGACAAAGGAGCAAACAGGCTCAGTCAATGTCGGGATGCTACAAATGAGCCTTCATTCGGGGACACATATGGATGCCCCCTTTCATTTTGATAGCGATGGGCACACATTTGAGCAGCTTGATTTAGAACGTTGTATTGGCAAAGTGGTCATTGTAGAGTGCCTAGATAGCGACTTTATTGAAGTAGCACATGTAGAAGGAAAAATTGCTGGAGTGAACGCTGTATTTTTTAAAACAAAGGCAATGGCAAATCCGCATATTTTCCCCGAGGAAGTGCCAACATTGACGCCAGAGACAGTGGCTTATTTAAAGGAATGTGGCATTCAGTTAATCGGGGTAGATGTACCATCAGTTGATAAAGTCTCATCAAAGGAGCTGCCAATCCATCATGCATTGGCAGAAAGCGATATTTATATAGTAGAGAACCTATTGCTTGAGCATGTCAAAGCAGGGCGTTACGAGATGATACTTTTACCTTTATTAATAGAAGGTGCAGATGGTAGCCCTGTAAGAGCAGTCATCAAAGAGGAGGAGCAATAATGTCGAATAATTACAAGCCATTTGAAGATGAGAAAAAAATTGTTACGGATTTTAAAGATCGCATGACATATACAGACTATTTACATTTAAATGAGGTACTGGATTGCCAAAAGCCTTTAACAGATGAGCATGATGAAATGTTATTTATTACGGTGCATCATGTGAGCGAGCTGTGGATGAAGCAAATTTTGCATGAAATAAAATCTGCAACAGTGGATATTCATAATGGGCGATTACCAGAGTCATTTAAAAAGCTAGCACGTGTTTCACAAGTGCAGAATCAGTTGAAAAATGTTTGGGATGTACTTGCTACATTAACCCCTGCGGATTACTTGCAGTTCCGAGATCAGCTAGGCAATTCATCGGGTTTCCAATCCTATCAAAACCGTTTACTAGAGTTTTATTTTGGCTATAAAACACCGCATATTTTAAAAATCTATGCACATGATGAAAAAATATTGACCATGTTACAGGAAGCCTACAATGCACCAAGTTTGTATGATGAGGCAATTCGTACATTAGCGAAGCGCGGCTTTGCCATTGATGAAGAAATATTAAATCGTGATATCACAGCAAAATATGAAGCAAATGACAGTGTCAAAGAAGCTTGGAAAGCTGTTTATCGTGAGCCAGAAAAATATTTCGATTTGTATGAGCTAGCTGAGGAGCTTGTCGATATTGAAGATCTATTCCAGCAATGGCGCTTCCGCCATATGAAAACAGTGGAGCGTATTATTGGCTTTAAAATGGGAACAGGTGGTTCTGGTGGTGTTAGTTACTTGAAGAAAGTACTAGATCAATACTTCTTCCCAGAGCTTTGGCAGTTGCGTACGGAGTTGTAATTTTATTAAGAGTGTATCTGAGAAGCTTTCAGATGCACTCTTTTTTGATAGGGGAGTGAAAATTTACCGATAGAATTTAAAAATTGCCAAATAGATCTTTTAGCAAGCTATAATAGTGAAAAAGCTGTGCGTTGTGGAGGGATAAAAAATGAGTATTGTATATAAATGGAATTTATTGAGGAACCCTTTAGAGGTGCTTCAAATTCAATATAATTTTGATGATTTTGAGATTTTGTGGAATGAGGAGACGCATTATGATGAATATGCGGATATTATAGAGCATTTGAATAGTGGCGAAGAAGTGTATGCATTGTACTATAATCAGGATGTTCCTGTTTGTATGACTAGAATTACATATTTTTGGAAGAATGGAGACTTTGAACAATATAAGTTGCAGCATCCAGCCATTCAAGAGGCATTAACTGAAGAGGAGATAGATGCCAATGTGTGGATGGAAAAAGACTGTAGACTTGTGAATCACTCGATTGAACAATATTTAACGAAAATAAATGGGGATTTATATTTTTTGGACAAAGTAGGCTATGAACACTATCTTGCTGATATGAATATACATTATCCAAAATTGACGACGGAAGCAGTCATTACAAAGGAAAGCTTATTGAATGAACTATTTATTTCAGAGGAAACAATGGAACAAATGCTAGGGGCACTTCAATACAAGAAAAACCTTATTTTACAAGGAACTCCAGTAGTAGGTAAAACCTTTATTGCGAAAAGGCTTGCTTATTTGCAAATGATTTATAAAGACTCAGAGCGTGTACAAATGATTCAGTTCCACCAAACGTATTCCTATGAGGATTTCATCCAAGGCTATCGACCAGAAGCAGGTGGGGGCTTTCAATTAAAAAATGGTGTATTTTATGATTTCTGTAAGAAGGCACAATTGGATGCTAATCATGATTAGTATTTTATTATTGATGAAATGAATAGAGGAAATATTAGTAAAATATTTGGTGAACTGTTGATGTTGATAGAGGCTGATAAGCGTGGACCAGAATATGCGATTCCACTGACTTATTCAGAAAAAGAAGAGACTTTTTATATTCCTAAAAACCTTTATATTATTGGTTTAATGAATACAGCGGATCGTTCATTAGCTGTAGTAGATTATGCTTTAAGAAGGCGTTTTGCTTTTATCCATATGGAGCCGATATTTGATGAGAAATTCATTCATTTTCTAGAGCAAAACGGTATTGAACAATCATTTGCACAGTTTATAGTTAATGCTATGACACAATTAAATCGAGTGATTGAGCATGACCCTCATTTAGGGAAAGGGTTTTTGATTGGGCATAGCTATTTTTCAACAGCTATTCAATCGAAGCAGCCAGCTGCTTGGTACAATCAAATCATTCGTTATGAAATTGGTCCAATGCTAGAAGAATATTGGTATGATGATACGGAACAGGCACAGCGAGAAACAGAAAAGCTGATTTTTAAGGAGTAAATACGATGGCAAATAACATTCCTATTCATAACATTTATTATATGCTGATCTATTGTGCAGGTATTTTGCCAGAGGTAGAGGAAACGCAAGTAACAAATATCGATGAAACGGAATTAGTTGAGCTATTTGCAGCAGCACTTGTAAGGCGCTTGAGAGGTTTTATTAAAAGAGGCTTTTATAAGGAATATATTGTACAACAAGAAAGCTCCTCAGCAATACGGGGGAAAGTTTTGTTTAAGGAAAGCATTGCGACAGCCGCTCTGACCAATGCGAAGTTAGTATGTCAATATGATGTGTTTTCAGAAAATATTGTACATAATCAAATTTTGAAGGCGACAATTCATACATTAATAAAGCATCCTACATTAAAAAAATCGCTAAAGCTAACATTAAAAAGAATGTACCCCTATTTTCAGCATGTCACGCTTATACAGTTGGAACGTAAACATTTTCAGCAAATTCAGCTACATAAGCAAAGTCAAAACTATCATCTTATGCTAGAAATTTGTCGCATTATATTTGAGCATTATTTAATCGATGAAGAAAGTGGCAAATTAACCTTTGTGGATTTTATGCGAGAAGGTAAGATGCACTATGTGTTTGAGAGCTTTGTGCGCAATTTTTACAGGCTAGAGCAACGACAGTATAAAGTATATCGTGAAACATTAAGCTGGCAGATTGGGGAGGTTTTAGCTGGTAAGCAAGAGGTAATACCCAAAATGCAGACGGATATTTGTTTATCAGATTCAACGACGAAAATGATTATTGATACGAAATTTCATAGTCAGCCACTTGCTCGTAATTATTATGACGAGGAAAAAATTAAATCTGAAAATTTATATCAAATCTATAGCTACTTAAGCAATTCACGACAGTATGACAAAATGATTGGCATACTATTATATCCTCAAATTGATAAGGAGATTCATCAAGCATTTGAAATGAATAACTATTTAATTAAAGTGGTAACAGTGGATTTAGCACAAAGCTGGCAGCATATTAAGGAAAAGCTATTAGCGATTATTAATGATCTTGCTGTCGAATAATGATAATGAAAGCGACTATATTCTTGTTTCATCTACTGTATTTTATAACAAAGCAAATGAAACTAGTTAATTAGTAATAGTAAATGCATTTTTAATAAAAACTAAAATCCTGTTTTTTGTAAAAAAACAAATTTGTCTTATTATTCTAAGTAAACCTTTTGTATACTAATATTATTCTGTTAAACGAGGGATTTGTTACATTTGAAACAATCAACATACAATCGACATTATTAGACATTTTGAAATGTTTAAGAAATACATAGTGTTTTGTAGCCCTTCCTATTCGAAGATGGAATAGATTATAGTTGGAAAGGTGAAGAAAGATGGAAAATCAAGAACAACAGAAGCCTAATACGACTTCTAAAAAGAAGTGGTTTATCGGTGGAGGTGTAGCTGCGCTTGTTTTAGCAAGTGGCATTGGAGCGGCAGCCCTATTTATGAAATCTCCGAAAGCGGCATATTTCGCTGCAGAATCTGAAACTGTTAGTGAAGTGGTAGATTTCTTTGGAGAAAAGTATAAAGAAGAGCTAAAATGGTCTGAATTAGCCAAAACAGCAGTTATTCAAAGTGATTTCAAAATTACTACAGATGTTGAAAGTGAAGGCATGGAAGACCCGGCTTTTGATATGATCAACTCAGCTGCACTTAATTTGTCTACTACGACAGATGTGAAAAATAAACAATATGCATTAGGTTTCGGTGGAGAAATTGCAGATGTGAAAGTTGATAACTTTGAAGTGTTTATAACACCAAAGCAATTTGTATTAAATGCACCATTTTTATCTGAAGCGATTAGCGTTTCGGGAGAGAAATTAAATGAGTTTACAGATGGGGAATTAGGCTGTAGTCAAGATATTTTATTGGAAACAGAGCTGATAACAAAGGCACAGCAAAAGTATTTAACGAAAAACTTAGGCAAAACTATTTATGAAGAGTTACCTGATGAAGCCTTTACTAAAGAGAAAAACAAAATCGTTATGGATTTGTCAAAGCAAGATGTGAAAAAAGTAGCGACAGCACTAGCAAAGAAGATGGAAACAGACCCAGAGCTAGAGTCCATTTTAAAGCATGCGATGGCAACACAAGGAATTTGTGATGATGAATCAATTAAAGATGTAAAACAAGAAATTGTTAATGCTTTAGGTGAAATCGAATTTGGGGTTGTGTCAACAATTTGGGTAGAGAAGGGAAAGATTACCCAGCGTGAATTGAAATTCAAAGAGGCAGAGGATTTTGTTATTACAGGTAAGCAATCATTTGGTAAAGAATTAACATTTGATTATGAGTTGCAAGGTACTGCCGAACACATGTTAATTGAAGGTAAATTCCAAAAAGGTAATAAAGCTTCTGACAGTGTGAATTTTGCGTTTGACAATGTAAAAGTTGTCTATGAATCAGAGGAAAATAAAGAAAAAGATACGAAGAACTTTGAGCGCAAGTTGATTATTGACGCTGAAGGTGAGCAGGTTACGTTAAATTGGGATGGCTCTACACAATATAAGGCAGATAGCGCTGTTGGAGAGCATGTTGTCTATGTTAATATTCCAGAGGTTGGGAAAATAGCCTTAACAATCGAACAGGATAGCAAAAAAATCAAAGCGCTTGAACTACCAGAAAAAATCAAAGATATTAGTAACTTAACAGATGATGAGTTATCAGAATATATGATACAGGTTATGGAAGATGCGCTAGCTTGGGCAGAAAACTTTATGGCTGAAACAGGCTTTGATGAATACTTAGGTGATGATTATTATTACGATGATGACTACTATTATGATGAAGATTTCGAAAACTATAGCTTTAGTGAAATAATAGGGTTGCCAGCACCTGATTTTGAACTTGTTGACTTAAATGGCAACACGCATCGTTTAGCAAACTATGAAGGAAAAGGCGTATTTTTATATTTCTGGGGAACTTGGGTTGAGCCAAGTGAAGAGGAAATGCTAGCCATCAATCGTCAATATCAAGTGTTCCGAGAGCAAGGGGTTGAAGTGTTAGCGATTAACGTTGCACAATCTGATGCTGACGTACAAAGTTTCATTTCTAATTTAGGTGTTGATTTCCCTGTCGCAATTGATGAAACGACAAATGTAATGACTGCTTATGATGTAGGGTTTGTATTGCCTGCGACTGTGGTAATTGCGCCAACGGGAGAAGTAGTTGACGTGATCGATGGGGAAATGACTGAGGAAGATATTGCTTGGTATATGGAATACATTACACCATAACATCCCCTTTTGTATCAACAACATTACTAAAGGGCAATAAGGATGTACCATTTAATCAAGTTTTGTAAAGATTCATTGGGCTAGAGAGGGATATGTATGAAAGCGTTCAAAAATATACTCTTTTTTACAATGCAAAATGCTCGCTATTTAAAGAAGAAGTGGTTCTCACTTCTTCTTCTTTTTATCACGCCAATTTGTATGATTGGTTTATTTTTGTTATTAATTTTGCAATTTATGATGCCTGATGAGCGACAAAAATCCACATTAGCAATTGTAGATAATGACCGTACTGAAGAATCAAAAATATTAACGCAGCTGCTTGTGATGGCATTAAACGGCAATGGTCATATTCATATCGAACGTATGTCTGCTAGAGAGGCGGAGCAAGCAATAGCGCAGCAGCAAATTACAAGCTACGTTACGTTCCCGCAAGGCCTAACAAAGGAGCTATATGCAGGAAATCCAATTGAACTACCGCTTGTAGGAGATGCGAATAAGCCAATCGAAAATGCCATGATTGAAAATTTGCTGAACAGTATGGCTTCGTATATTGAATCTGCACAGGCCAATATTTTAACGGTCTATGAATACGCCAAAGAGACCTCGATGAGCACGGAACGCTACAATCAGCTACAGGAAGAAATATTTATTGACTATGCGATTTATACGGTAGGGAAAAACAATTTCCTGTTAGAAAATACGGTGAAAAATACAGCAACAAGTATGCCAAGCTATTATTATGCAATGTCGACATTGTTTATTTGTACGACGATATGGTTAACAGGCTTTTATATGCTTCTTATGAAGGAGGAGTCAAGGAGCATTCAAAATCGACTAAGGCTCTTTGGTGTGACAATTGCCCAGCTGTTTATAGCAAGAGCAATTATCACCATTAGTGGGATGTTGCTATGTTTAACTATACTGTATAGTGTGATGAATCAGTGGCTAGAGCTGGCACTTTATCCGCTTGATTATATGCGCCTTTTGTTATTTGTCCTTCTATATAGTGTTTGTGTTGTTTGTTTACAAGGTGTTATAGAACTTGTCAGTACAACGGCAAAAATGCGTATGCTATTGTATATCATTTTAACAGCGCTTGTTATTGGTGTGAGTGGTGCCGTGTTACCAACGATTTATTTCCCGGCTGGACTCCAACAACTATTGCTTTATACATTTCCTTATGAAGCCTTTACATGGGTAATTGATATTGCCCTTGAAAATCGCAACTATGCGAATTATACGAGCATGCTTGCTTCTATAGCTATTAGTATCATTCTATTTGGACTGTTGGCGTTGTATAGGGAAAGGAGGCTGCGATGAAAAGAGCGATGTATATGCGGGCATTGCATTTGAAATATGAATGGAAATCAACTGTCTTTTGGCTTGTTTTTCCTTTCATAGGCACGGTCTTTCTTTATCAGCTTGCACTCACCTTTATTGGTGAAAGCAAAGTGCCAATCGCTGTTGCTGTTGAGGATGACTCAGCATATGCAATGGAAATAGTAGAGCAGCTACAGACGGTGGAATACTTAAATGTGCGCCTCCTACAAAAAACAGAGGCAATTCGACTGTTAGAGCAGCATGAGTTAGATAGTGTTTTTGTCATTCGCAAAAAATATGAGGAAAATATCAAAGAAGGACGAAAGAAGCTAATTGAGGCCTATGCATCGAATCGCTCCTATGCATATGAGACTTCAAAAGAGCTGATGAGTTCGGTAGTAATGGAGCAGGCATTGCGGGCAAAAACAGCACGAGATATTGAAGCATTGCTAATAAATTACGATATGCAGCATTTATTTGATGAGCAAATCATTGAGGAAAAGGTACGCAAGCGGCAAATAGAAACCGATTTAATTCAAATTCCATTCTCCCTTTTTAATGCCAAAGAGGAAACTGGGGATAAAATACCATATGTATCAAAGTGGGCGATTTGGTCAAGTTTAACGGTGCTTGCTACTTTCTTTTTATTTGATTGGTTTGTGAAAGAGCGAAATCATTCGATTAGACAGCGTTGGGTATTAGGTGCACAAACGTATATGAGCTATGCATTTGTGCAATTTGTTCTTTATTATGTTGTGCTTTTATTGGTTGATTTGTTCGCATTCTTCTTATTATCACAAAGCATGTCGCTCTGGTCAATCGCTGTACTATGCCTATGTCGCTTTGTATTAAATAGCTATGCATTTATGGTGGTGGCACTTTGTAAAAATCCATCTACGTATTATATTTTATCTATTTTAGTAACGCTCCTGTTTACGTTAACGAATGGTGGCATTGTGCCGATTCGAGATAGTGGTTATGTCCATCAATTATTCGCACAGCTGCACCCAATGTATGCGCTATTAAAGGTGGAGCTACCGATTGCTGCACTGCTACTTTGCAGTATGCTCATGCTTGTTGGAGGGAGGTTGAAAAATGCTTGAAGTACAGTCCATTTACAAGCAATACGACAAAAAAACTGTTTTGGAAAATGTCTCATTGTCTATTGGTGAAGGTGAAATTGTTGGTCTTGTCGGAGAAAATGGTGCGGGAAAATCCACATTACTCCAGCTGCTTGCCACATTAATGAAGCCTGATGCGGGCGAAATTTATTGGCAAGGGTTAGCGTATCGGCAACATGTGAAAGCCATTAAACAGCAAATAGGCTTTGTCCCACAGGATTTAGCAATTTGGGAGCATTTTTCAGTCGAAGATAATATGCGCTATTTCGAACGCTTAAGTTGGAAGCGCATTGGCATCGCAGCATGTCAGCAAATTTGTCGTGATATGCAGTTGCCACAATGGAAGGAGCCTGCTTCTAGTTTATCGGGTGGAATGAAGCGCAAATTAAATTTAGCGATTAGCCTAATTCATCAGCCAAAGTTGCTATTATTGGACGAGCCAACTGTCGGTATTGATATGCGTTCAAAGCAAGAAATTGGCCGCTTTTTAAGGCAACTCGCTGAAACACATGGAACGACAATCATCTATACATCTCATGATATGAATGAAATAGAGCAATTTACTGATCGAGTGCTATTAATTGGCAAGGACCGCTACTACGAGGAGTTATTGCGAACACAAGGTATTCAAGTGGATTGCTTGTAAGGTTGTTTGTTATGAAAGGTCGCTTGATGTACCACTTTTTCTATAGCGATTGTTGTTTTAGATGGAAATTCTTTATTTACTCTATTATAAGGATGTATCTAATACAAAATAGAGAATAAAATGGAGTTGATTAGATTGAAATTGTTACTCACCTCTAACGGTTTTTACACGGATGCTATTAAAAAGCAATTTTTAAAGCTCCTTAACAGTGCTACGAACGAACTGGATGTTGCTATTATCACGACTGCATCACCACAAAAGGAGAATAATCGGTTTGCTCAGAAGGCGAAAGAAGACTTTAAAGAGATGGGGTTTCATAAAATTGATTTTATTGACGTAGAGTTTGATAATCCAGAAAGTCTTAAACATAAAGATGTCATATACATTAATGGTGGTAATCCATTTAACTTATTATTTTATACTAAACGGAACGGAGCAGATACTATCCTACAACAGTTAATAACAAAAAATGTTGTTATTGTAGGCGTAAGTGCTGGTGCTGTTCTACTTGGTCCAAATATTAAAGTCGTTCATTTCTTCACACCACAAATGGATGCACTAAAAACGAAGGATTTTTCAGCATTAGGATTAACAGACAAGCTTGTTTTCCCTCACTATGATAGGGAAGATTTGTTCCAAGATAGTAGTAGCAAGACAATCGAAGCTAGACTGAAAGAATTTGAATCACTTGAAAAATGTAATATTACGAGACTAAAAGATGATGAATATATCTTAATAGAAAAGTAATTTATTGACCTCTAATTTGAGGTCTTTTTTATGTATTTCTAAACATCTCCACAAAAATAAAAGCTTTTAAACATTTCTCTATTTTTGACATAGTACGTTATATCTAAAAAACTCTCTTCATATAGTGGTTTGGTGAACGATTTTGCTATCACGATTATGTATAGGGGGAATTATAGTGGGATATGAACAGGACAAGTTGATGACAGTAAAGGATTTACAAGAAGATGCGCCTAATCAAAGCTTTGCAGATAAACTTTATGAACAAATTACTTCAGTTATCGGAGGGAATAATGCACAGCAATTTTTCTGTATGAGCCTCCCAGGTACATTAATTGATGCCTCGCAATATACGTATGATATTGAGAACAATGAGCCTAAGCCAGCTTATGTAAGAGCAAATGAATCGAAGCTTGTCAACAAGCTATTCGATGCTTGTCAAATGACGGCTTCTGATAATGGGCGCCATTTATCAACACAATTTAAAACGGCGCTTGATATGCTGACACCTAAATTAAATAGTATGCTTTTTGAAGCTAAAAATAAGCTGAGAGAAGTATTGATGACACCTTATCCTTATAATTTTGGCGATGGAAAGCAGGACGTACTGACACTGGAGCAAGTTTTTTATAGGCTTTATAGCGAGTATGTCAATACTAAGCAAGTATGGGCAGAAAAGCAAGTAGCAAAGAAAAATGAGCTTGCTAAAAAATATCCAGAAAATACAGCAGAAGCTTACAAACGACGCAATAATGAATTTTTAGATTGGTATGAAATAACAGCAGAAGCAGAAGTGCTTGGCGTGGAGGAGAAGCTTGGTAAAGTACTGGGCGTTTTTTCGCCAGGGGATATGGAGATTATCAATGGTATTTTAGATAGTGGCGTAGGGCGCGAGATTGCTGAAGCCCGTTCTACGATTGCGAATGTTGGAAAAATGAACCCAGATGGAGGACATGTTTATCCTGTCCAACTTTATCCTGAAAATTGGTTCTCTTTGTTGAATACTTCCTTTACGCCTGTTGATTTACTTGAAAGTCCAGCCGTATTGGCGCAGCAGCTTGCTATATTAGTAGCCCAGCGCAGTAATATTACGAGCAATATCAATTCGTTTTTAGCGATTATTCCAGAGGAAGATGAAGTAAAAGCATTGAAAGCCGCTTATGAGGCAAGTGATGCAGCATTTAAAACAGCGCTTGCTACATTGCAGGAAACGTATGTTAATACGACAGTAGATATGTTAAAAACCTTGGTAGACGTGATGGCATCTCAAGGATTAGATGATGTAAAAAAAGTGTTACCATCCACTGTTGTGCGTATCTTTGGAGTTGAGGCTGATAAAGTCGAGGCGTTGCTTGGCAAACTTGGCGATAGCTTAAAAAATTGTTTTGCAGCTCAGCAGGATTTAATAGAAAAAGCACAAAAGGCAACGAATGCCGCAATGCGTTATTTTGAAGAAAATAATAAACTACAATTCAAATCGATGCTGATGCCATTACAACAACAGCTTGAAAATACAAATCAGGATATTGCCGCATTAAAAGAAAAAATAGGGCTTGCAACACTTTTACAGCCTACAAAAGAAAGCAGTGAAAATGATGTTGCGCCAAATCATGTGCCAGAGAATTTTACACAAATTATCCTCACATCTAGCTTAAAGGAAGCAAATCAAGCTTCTTCCAGCTATGCCTCTGCCTCAACATCTAACTATGGCGTATCCTTTTTCTTTGGAGGCTATTCTAGTAGCTCTAGCCATAAAGAGGCGATAAATAAAGCATTTTCTAGTAGCTCAGATATGTCTATCCAAATTGGAATGTCTGTCGCTAAGGTGCAAATAGGCAGGGAATGGTTTAATCCCGGAGTCTTTTTATTAACGGAGGATATGTATAATACATCAAGCAAATCCATTGCACCAGCAAAGGATTATCAAGGTTTTTCTAAAGAACGGTTTGATGAAATGAATCAATGTGTTTTTCCATGTTTTCCTACAGCCTTTATCATCGCACGAGATGTCACAATAAAATTTACAACTGCATCAGCTATGTCAGATTCATTTGCGCAAAGTGTTGAGGAGCATTCATCAAGAGGTGGAGGATTTTTCGTTTTCGGTGGAAGCAGATCCTCTTCTTCCTCTTCGTCGCAAAGTAATTCAAGTGTGCAATCGTCTGCAAATAGCGTAACAGTACGCTTTACGAATCCGCAAATTTTAGGGTACTATCTCGAAGCAACTGCCACAGATAAAAGTGTTAGAATTAATACTACTGAGGCTAGTAGTAATACGGAGTTTATCTCTATTTTTGAATTTGTTACAAAATTCCAAGAAATGTTAGATGATTATAACCAAAAGTATAATGGACATACGCTAAATTTATAGATGTACATCGCTCAAAGATGAATTAATTAAGGCTGTGGAAAAGTGGGGGTTGTACCTGCTTTTCCACAGCCTATTTTATTTATTCAATCATCATTTTTTTCCGCGTTTGTTCACCTGTATACCAATCAAATTCAATTTCAAATGAATGTTTGTCGCCTTTTTTTGTATAGGAGTATTCGATTTTGAGTTGTTCTGACGGGTGTACAATTGTTTGTTCAGTACCTTGAACAAATGTAAATTCGCCACTTTCCTTTAGCTTCTTCGCAATGGCTTCGAGCATTGTTGCAAATTCTACTACGTTTTGATGTTCCTTATGCTTAATCAACACCTCTGTAACAGGCTTATTTGGTTTTAACATCAAAATCCCTCCTTATTTTATTGTTGTTTCTATTATAACATATTGATTTTGAGGGTACTATACACATGCGTATAGTGGTAGTCCGATGAAGGTTAAGCGCGGTAAATATTGCGTCTACAGTTGTTGTAAACTAAAAATCTTAAAATGGATGTACCAACTGTTTTTTTGTAAGCGTTGCCAATTGCGTGTGATAATAATGTACTCTATACTTTTTACAAGAAGTGGAGGGGATTAGTATGTGTATTATCGTGCTAGGTTATAAAATGCATCCACAGCATGATTTGATTGTAGCAGCAAATCGGGATGAATTTTATAAGCGACCAGCAAAGGAGATGGAGCAATGGGAAGATGCGCCACATATTTGGGGTGGCCGAGATTTAGAGAAAATGGGGACATGGCTTGCAGTAAGTGATAATGGGCGTTTTGCAGCAGTAACAAATTACCGAGACCCACGTTTGCCACTTGTTGGGGAGAAGTCGAGAGGGGCAGTACCTGTAGACTTTATAAATAGCTCGCTTAATGCCTTGCAGTTTACAAAGCAATTACAGGAGGAGCGGCATTTGTATGGTGCATTTAATGTTGTTTTATATGATGAAGAGAATCTAGTGCACTACAATACAGTGATGAATGAGCTAACGATTATACCACCAGGCATTCATTGTATATCCAATGCCACGTTAAATACACCTTGGCCAAAGGTAAAGCGCTTAAAGGCTGCTTTTCACGAAACAATTCAAGCAACAACAGAGGAAGAAGCATTATTTGCGATTTTAAAGGATACAATAAGGGCAGACAATCAAGATTTGCCAGCAACAGGTGTGCCTTTTGAAGTGGAGCAAAAGCTTTCCTCAATTTTTATTCATTTTGATGGCTATGGGACAAGGGCTTCCACTGTTGTGAAAAGCACGGATAAAGGCTGGGACATTGCAGAGCGTAGTTTTACAAATGGGCAGCGTGCTCGTGATGTGCGCTTTATCTTGGTTCAGCATACCGAACGTACAGAAAACTTACTTACCCCACAGATAGAGAGATGAATGTTCAAGTGTATTGGAGCGACCTGCATGATACAGGTCAGCTAACCATTGGTGATTTTAGTTTAACTTCGAAGAGCTCGCTCGAACAAAATCTGGACTAGAATGAGTTTCAGCGGAATTGATCATTGGAAAATGAAATAGTTGGAGGTATAAATTTGGACACAATTATAAGGGTTCGTCATGTCACAATTCAATGCTTGAAAAATGTAAAGCACGGCACATTTCAAACAAACTCAACTTTTCTTAATCAAGGCAAAGCGAATGTGGTCGGATTTTACGGGCAAAATGGTTCAGGGAAAACGGCTGTAGTGGAAGCATTTAGCCTGTTAAAAGCACTGCTACAAGCAAAAACATTACCTGATAACGGGCAAAAGCTTATTTATTTTAAAGAAAAAAGCATTGAATTGCACATGGAATTTCTTATAACGAATAAATTTGGGCAATATTTTGTACAGTATTTTGTGGAACTGCAAGAGGGAGCTGAAACATTAAAGGTTTTTCGCGAAGTGTTATCTTATAAGGAAAATAAAAGTGGCAAACGTTATAAAGAGCTTGTGACAAAGCGGGGGGATAACATCTCGATTCGCAATAAAAAAATGCAATCCTTTCACGAAAATCATAGGGTCCATTTGATGGTAGCCAATTATTTAGCAGAGGAAAATGCGACATCCTTTATTTTCCGCAAAGAGTTAGCAAATGTACTGACATCGTTTTGTAATGAAGAGGAAAACGAATTAATAAAGAATTTGAAAGAGGATTTTAATAAAGATTTCCATGTCATTGACACGATTCATTATGGCTTACTCGTTGCAAATCTAGTTATGCCATTAAGCATTCATATGGACGGGGTAAGAGGCAATATACCTTATGAATTAAGAGATACGATGCTATTGCCGATGGAAATGTTCGCAACAATTGAAAAGGTTGTTGCACAAACGAATATCGTCCTTACAACAATTATTCCAGGGCTTTTTATAAAGGTTCGAGAAATGAATCGCGAGAAAATGCCGAGTGGTGAAGATGGTGTACGCTTCGAATTTTTATCGGTAAAAAACGAGATAGAATTGCCATTGCGTAGCGAATCACAAGGCGTATTGAAAATTATTTCGATTTTAAGCACATTGATTGCTGCTTATAATAATCCAAACGCTTGTGTCGTTATTGATGAATTAGATGCGGGTATTTTTGAATATTTATTAGGAGAAATGCTAGAGATTATTCATGACAATGGCAAGGGTCAATTATTTTTCACATCGCATAATTTAAGGATTTTAGAAGTGCTTCCTTTCGAAAATCTATGGTTTACAACATTGAATGAGGAAGAACGTTATTTGCAACTAAAAGGTGTGAAAAAATTAAGCAATGCGCGTGATATTTACTTAAGGGCTATCCAATTAGGTGGACAAGATGAGGCATTGTATAACGAAACGAATATGTATGATATCAAAAAGTCATTTAGGAAAGCAGGTAAAATAATTGGCTAAAGCACAAAAAAAGGTTGTTATTTTATTGGTCGAGGGCGACACTGATGAATTGCTACTAATTGAGCGTTTAAGGCAGTTATTTAAAGAGAAAGAAATTCGTTTTGAGCCACAGCACGGCGATATTTTTTATCAAAGGGAGAGAAAAGAGCAAGCCATCAAAGAGGTTATTGGAGAGAAAGTAAAAGAAATATTAATGAAGCGCAAATTTAAGCCTTCCAATGTATTAGCGGTGCTGCACATACTTGATACAGATGGCTGTTTTATAGCACCAGAGCATATTACAGTCGATGCGGAGCAATCTATTTTGACACAGTATAATGCAGAATGTATAACGGTCAATTCGGAGGAGCAGAAGAGCAGAATTGAAGAGCGCAATGAAATTAGGTCGCGCAATGTGCATACGATGAGTAAGGCAACTCAGATTGCACAATATGCTTATCAAGCCTATTATTTCTCTCGTCATTTAGAGCATGTTGTATTTAATGAGATGAATCCATGTAAAGAGGATAAGTTCGAAAAGATAGAGAATTTTTTAGAAACGTTAGAAATGCCAATTGAGCAATTTTTAGCACAATATATGCCAGTTGAACAGCAGGATGAATACAGCATGGCACATGAAAAAAGCTGGGAGTTTATTGCGGAAAATATGAATTCTCTTAAGCAGTATACAAATGCTTCGCTCATGTTTCAGTTTTTAGAGAATGATTCAAAGCATATATAATTTAAACAAAGGGGATGTTTATGATGCGTGAAGTAGTCATTGTAGCAGCAACAAGAACGGCTGTTGGGAGACGTAAAGGGGCACTGAGTAAAATGAGAGCAGATGATTTAGCTGCTGTCGTGTTAGACGAGGTTGTGAAGCGTGCAGGTATTGAGAAAGCCGATGTGGAGGATGTCATTTTAGGCTGTGTGACACAAAGTGCGGAGCAAGCAGGAAATATTGCACGCACGGCTTTATTAATTGCGGGTTTTCCAATTCACGTACCAGGTGTAACAATTGATCGACAATGTGGCTCAAGCCAACAAGCGGTCCATTTTGCTACACAGGCCATTTTATCAGGTGATATGGATATTGTCATTGCAGGCGGTGTAGAAAGCATGACCCGTATGGTGATGGGATCGAATTATATGGGGGTTACACCTAGTGAGCAGCTAACAAAGCAGCATGAAATCATTCATCAAGGCTTATCAGCAGAGCGCATTGCTGATAAGTGGGGGCAGAGTGCAAAGCAATTAAATGAATATGCCGTTAAAAGTCATCAGCGAGCATTAAAAGCGATTGCACAGGGGCATTTTAAAGATGAAATCGTTGCAATCGAAGTACAAAATGAAGCAGGTGAAACTTTTATTTTTGATACGGATGAGGGACCAAGACAGGATACAACAATGGAAAGCTTAAGTAGCTTAAAAACTGTATTCCAAGAGGACGGTGTGATTACAGCAGGCAATGCAAGTCAAATGAGTGATGGCGCTTCCGCAGTTTTATTGATGTCACGTGAACGAGCAGAAGCGCTTGCTGTTAAGCCATTAGCACGAATTGTTGCGCGCGCAGTTGTAGGCTCTGACCCGACATTGATGTTAACAGGTCCTATTGCAGCGACAGAGAAAGCGTTGTTGAAAGCTGGGCTATCTTTAGCAGATATTGATACATATGAGGTCAATGAAGCGTTTGCGCCAGTGCCTCTTGCTTGGGCAAGGGATACAGGAGCGGATATGGAAAAACTAAACGTAGATGGTGGAGCGATTGCATTAGGACATCCACTGGGTGCGACAGGTACAAAGCTTTTAACGACAATGCTATATCGCATGCAACGTGAACAGCAGCGTTACGGTTTACTCGCAATTTGTGAAGGAATGGGCATGGCGAATGCCACAATTATTGAGCGACTATAAATGAGTTAATATGATAAGCGATTAATCAAGCTGGATTAAAAGCCTTTAAATGTGAGTGTTTTTGACCATACAAATTTAATAGATTAGTGTTTTAAAAGAATACGAAAAGCTATCTAATCAGTGATATGTTAGTTTACTGATTAGATAGCTTTTTTTATTAAAAATTGATTGTAAAGTAGAAATTTTCAGATTATAATAAAGGATAAATAAAGGGTATTTACCCTTTAATAATTTTATACATCATTCAAAGGGGGGATATGTATGGAAACATTCGGATTGATTTCGATCATTCCACCAGTTGTTGCGATTGCCTTAGCGTTTATTACAAGAAATGTTATTATTTCTTTATTTCTAGGAGCTTTCACAGGGATATTAATTTTGTTAAACGGCAATATTTTGAAGGCTGTCAAGTTGATTGTTGGTGATTATATTTTTGTTCAATCAACAGATAGCTATAATGCGGCGGTTTTAGCATTGCTTGTATTTATCGGTGGTTTTGTTGCCTTAATGGAGAAATCAGGTGGTGCAGGAGCATTTGCACTGAAAATTTCTACTTTCATTAAAACGAAAATTAGCGCACAGCTATCTACTTGGTTTGGTGGGCTTGTTATCTTTTTCTCTGACTTAGGTTCACCATTAATTATCGGGCCAATTTTTGAGCCGATTTTCGATAAACTAAGAGCATCGCGTGAGAAGTTGGCATGGATTATTGACTCGACCGCTTCACCTGTTGCTGTGATGATTCCGTTTATTGGCTGGGGCGTTTATATTATGGGCTTGATTAGTAAGGAGTATGAGCGTTTAGGTGTAGCAGAATCTGATTGGGATGCTTTTATGAACGCGCTACCATTTTATATTTATCCGATGCTAGCAGTATTAATTGTACCTATTATGTTATTAACAAAATCTGAGTTTGGTCCGATGCGTAAAGCAGATCGACGCATTGAAAAAACAGGGGAAATTTATTGGGCGAATTCAAAGCCATTACGTAAAGCAGAGACAAATACATATTTAGAAACGACAAGTAAGGCAAGTCTTGTATTTGTACCGATTTTAGTTTTACTATTTATGTTATTTGCACAGCTTGTTCCTCAAGGGTTCCCATTTAAAGCAGTAAGCGGTGGAGAATTTAGGGTAGCATTAAGTATTTCTTATTTAGTAGCAGCAGCTGTACTTGTTGCATTAATGGTTATTTATAAAGTGAAGAAATTCATGGAAGCATTTGATATTTATGTATCAGGTATGCGTCGCATGATGGATATTGTGATTATCCTAGTATTAGCATGGTCGTTAGGCACGGTATTAGAGCAACTAGGAACGGCTAATTATTTAGTAAGCGTTATGGATGGCACGATTCCTGTCATGCTAATTCCAGCAATTATTTTTATTCTTGGAGCAATTATGTCCTTTGCATGTGGTACATCTTGGGGAACATTCGCGATTATGATGCCTTTGGCGATTCCATTGGCCTATCATATGGATATTTCTGTTTATATCGCAATTGGTGCCGTTATTTCAGGTGGTATTTTTGGGGACCACTGTTCACCGATTTCCGATACGACAATTTTATCATCAACAGGTGCAGGCTGTGACCATGTGGATCACAATAAAACACAAATTCCGATTGCGCTATTTAATGCATGTGTTACATTAGTTGCCTTTTTAGTTGCTGGGATGTATGAAAGTGTGTACACAGCAGTATTGGCGATTATTTTAATGATTATCGGCACATTGATTTTAGGACGAATTTCAAGAAATCGAGAGAAGAAAGAAGAATTAGAGGGGGTATAAACAGATGAAGCTTTGGGGCGGACGTTTTCGCAATGAAGAAAATAGTTTGATGGAGGAGTTTAATAGCTCATTAGAAATTGATCAACGACTTTATTTTGAGGATATTACAGGTAGTTTAGCACATGTGAAAATGCTTGTGCAGTGCGAGATACTTTCTAGCGTAGAAGGTGAGCTTATTTCAGACGGGCTAAAAGGAATTTTAGCGGATATTGAAAGTAGTGAATTGCCAATTGAAGGTGACTATGAGGATATTCATAGCTTTGTCGAAATGAATTTAATTAAGCGTATTGGGGATGTCGGGAAAAAGCTGCATACCGCACGTAGCCGCAATGACCAAACAGCAGTTGATACGAGAATGTATGCACGTAAAAAAGCACGTGAAATGGTGGAAGTGTTGGAAGCGTTTAAGCAAGTGCTAAAGGACAAGGCGGAAGAAAATCCGTATATAATGCCAGGTTATACGCATTTGCAAAGAGCGCAGGTTGTGACATTTAAGCATCATTTAATGGCGTATTATCAAATGTTTAATCGCGACCAAAAGCGTGTGCAAAATGCGCTTGAACTATTAAATGAAAATCCACTTGGCTGTGGTGCACTTGCAGGCACAACGCATAGCATTGATCGCATGATTACAACACAAGAGCTGGGTTTTACAAAGCCTGTCGATAATTTTATGGACGGTGTTAGTGAGCGTGATTATGTACTGGAATTAACTTCTGATTTTTCGATTATTATGATGCATTTAAGCCGCATGAGTGAAGAATTGATTTTATGGTGTAGCCAAGAGTTTAAGTTTATCGAAATTGATGATGCTTACGCAACGGGCAGCAGCATTATGCCACAAAAGAAAAACCCTGATGCGGCGGAGCTGATTCGCGGGAAAACTGGGAAAGTGTACGGCGCATTATTCTCTATCTTTACGATGATGAAGGGCATACCATTAACGTACAATAAAGATATGCAAGAAGAAAAGGAATCGTTCTTCTATGCGATTGATACAACACTTGCTTCTTTAAAAATCATGACGGAAATGATTCGCACATTAAAGGTCAACGAAGAAAAAATGCGCGCCTCTGTTAAGCAAGGATTTTTAAATGCGACAGAGTTAGCGGATTATTTAGTAAAAGCAGGGACGCCATTTAGAGATGCGCATAGCATCGTCGGCAAGGTTGTGATTTATTGTGAGGACCACAATAAAGGTATTGAGGATTTAACATTGCAAGAACTACAACAGTTTAGTGGCGCCATTCAATCTGATATTTATGAATATATTGATTATGATAGCATTTTAAATAAAGGGACAAAGGTTCATTTACGATAGAAATAGGCGTGTGTTCGAGGGTAATACTTTCGGCCACACGCTTTTTAACGAGCGAATTTAAGCGTCTTACGGGCGAATTCCACAGTTTAACGGGCGAATATGGATGTCTCACGGGCGAATTCATCTATCTTGCGGGCGAATTATATCTTTTGAACTAGAAAGAGCTATATGAAAAGACACCATCTTTTCATACAGCTCCTATTTATGTGGTACAAAGCGATACACTTTACGTGGTCTTCCTTTGACATGATGGGTAGATTCACCAACATATTCGATTAAGCCTGCTTTGCTTAAGTTGGTAACGATGCGTCTCGCGTTGCGATTTTCCATATTTAAATGATTTGTTAAATCGAGCGTCGTGAAATGCTCTGTGCCTAGCTTTAAAAGCAATGCTTGAATGCGATTGTAGGTGCGCATGCTAATATTTGCTTCCTTCAAAGCTTCAAGTGATGGTGTGTCTAACAATTTATTCGTGTACATTAGCTCTCGACTATGTCCGAAATGCTCAATCATCGTTCCATCTTCTTGAATAATAAATAGCTCATGTTGTTCATGCTGGCGAGAATGTTGGTTCGCAGTCGCAGCATTCATTTCAGCCGCTAAAGCAGTTTCACCATAGCCGATACCTGTAATAATATGTTTATTGGCTAGTAGCTTAAGCTCTTGTATTTTTTGACGAACAAGCGAGAAGTTTTTCTCGATGGCACCACGTGTGCTAAAAATGATATAGCGATGTTCGCCTTGCTCCGTTAAAAAGCCGTCGATATGCTCGCTTAAATTAATTAATATTTCCTTTATTTGCAGCGTTAAATATTGCTGTGTATATGGACGAATCTGTGAAATATCTGCCTCGATTTCTTCAATTGTGATAATGCAAATGCCGATTTGTGTATCTTTAAAGAACGAGGTTTTTATTTTTTCCTCTAACACTTTACAAGCATGTAGAATTTCTGAATGGCTGATGGAATACCAATAAACAGGAATGGCAAGCTGCTGTAATTCTGTATAAACCGCTTCAAAGCTTGTAATGGCACCGCATGTTTTGCCTTCATCCCATAACTGTTTATGAAAGGCGACTAGCTCTGCTGCTGTTGTCGCTGTATCATAAATTTTTAAATAGATATGAGATGAGGCAAGGTTTAATTGCATCAACGCATCATCTACAGCTTGTTTGGATAATTCATCAATGCTTAGCTGTTGTAAAAACAGTTTAGAATGATGAGCAGCTTCCAAAAAGGCTTTATATAAGCTTGCCTCATTGTTTTGAATGGGTATTAAATAGTCATCTGTTTGCAAATATTCCTTTGCAATTGCGTACGGCAACTGTCCTGTTGGAAACCAAAAATCAACTTCATGGTCATGTGCTTGAATGATTTGCGCTGTTTCTTGAAAGTTTTTATAAGGCAATGCAATAAAGCGCACTTTCAGTTTTAAATTTTGTGCAAGTGAGATGACTTTATGCACAGATGTCGCAGAGCCAATTACGCCAACTGTAAACATCATAGGCCTCCTTTTTCTTAACCCTCAAACGCATCTGAATAGCGAATAGTGCCTTGCACATTTTGCAATGCATTCGGCACTAATTCAAGTGCCATAAAAATTTCACTTGGCACTTCAAATGGAGCAACAATATTCCACTCTTTTGCTTGGCGGAAGCCGAATTTTGGGTAATAGGCTGCATGTCCTAGAACAATGACAGACTGCTGCCCGATTTCAGCGGCTTTTTGTAAGACATCTTTAATTAACTGACTACCGATTCCTTTATGTTGAAATAATGGTAAAACAGATACGGGTGCAAGTGCTAAAGAGTCAACGGACCTTCCATCATTTTCAATCGTAATTTTCGATAGTAAAATATGGCCGATAATTTGATTATCGTAATCAACTGCAACTAACGACAGTTCAGGAATAAAAGCGGAGGATTGACGGATGCGCTGAACAAGGAAATGCTCCTTCTGATCGCTCATATCCTCATCTAAAAAAGCTTGACGTATTACATCCTCAGTAATTTCATAATCTGTAGGACGCTCTTGTCGAATTGAAAAGTTCATACTATTAAATCTCCTTAATAAATTTCGCTATATTAATTATGCACTATAATTGACTGTACATCTATAATAATATACAATTTCTCGTATTAGTTCAGGGAGGGATATAAATGGCAAATACGAAAAAAATGTCCATTCATCGTGCATTAACAGAACTTAAGCTATTAACAAAGCGTATTGAAGAGGCAACAAAGCAGGTTGACGTAATTGTTGCAAATCGCAAAAGTAACAGCAAAATTAATGGTATGGAAATCGGTGAATACACGAAGCAAATGCAAGCCTCTTATGATAAGGTGCAAAGCTTAATTCAATATCGCAATCGCATTAAGTCACTCGTTGTCATGTCAAATGCACAAACGATTGTGACGATTGGTGATGTGACAATGACTGTAGCAGAAGCAATTGAGCGTAAGCAGTCCATTAACCTTGAGAAAAAGCTAGTAGAAACGATGAGAAAGCAATATCGTCATGCGACAGAGGTGGTAGCGAGTGAAAATGGTGTACTACCTGAAAAGCTAGAAACATACTTAGTGAATATTTTAGGTAATAAAGATAAGCAAACACCAGAGGAAGTCAAATTACATACAGAAACATTTATGAAAAGAAATGAATTTGAGTTAATTGACCCATTGCATGTAAAAACGAAAATCGATCAATTAACAGCAAAGATTGAGGAATTTGAATCGGAAGTAGATGCGGTACTATCTGAATCGAATGCGACAACTTTCATTGAAATAGTATTATAAAAAGCTTTGCATTGTGTAGTGAAAACAGCAAACGATTTGTTGCTCGTGCTTTGCGTTGTGTGCGAGTTGAAAAATAGAAACAACGCATTTAACTAATAATCGATGAAATCAACTTGAAGGCTCAAAACTAAATGTTTAAAGCACAAAGTTCAAACATCAAAGCTCTTATTTTCTAAAGTTCAACATTTAAAGCATACAGCTTTTTCAAATCCAAGATGCAAGGTTTAGGTTTTAACAAATCATGACCGGCTGATAACCTCTTGGCTGCTATAACAGTGCAAAATCAATATAAAAGCCGTCCATTTTGGGCGGCTTTTTGGCATTGTAGAGAAGACAGTCAAGAGGGAAGAAAAATTCATCCAATAAATAATAGATGAAAATGTGCAAAGAACATAAAAAAAGTAATCAACAAGCACACAAACATAGTATGCTTTTACTATAAGTACTTGTTCCTAGTTTGTTGCAAAAATATAAGGAATATTATTTATTATCTGTCTTTTTTATGGCTGTGCGATATACTTTATTCAAGATAATGTTGATTGGGGTGTTTAAAATGGGAGCAGAGAAATACCAGAAAATGGTGTATGAACGAATGCAGGAAAATTTTCTGAAATGGATGGAATGGGATGCTATAAAAGAAAATGAATTATATGCTTTTTTACATATGCTCAAGGGGACTGCTGGTTCAGTAGGTTTAAACGGCTTAAGCGTTATCGCAAATGAAAAGTTAGCTAATTTAAATGAAACGAGTGAGTTGGAGTGGATAAAAGAGCAATGGACAGTATATTTGAGTCCATTAATTGAGGCGCTTTCCTTTTATGAAGCAAATCAACTTCAAAAAGATATAAAGGAAGTTGCACAAGCATTAGTTAGAAACGATACGAAAAAAGAATTCATTTTAATAATTGATAATGATATGGCGTTTATTGCTTATTTGAAAAATGTACTAGAGGAAAAAGGATTTTCAGTTATCGTGGCACATAACGGGAAGCGTGGGATAGAGCTCATTTACGAAGTGCAGCCTGCGATTGTTTTCTTAGATATTGCATTGCCAGATAACGATGGGTTTTCAATTTTAAATAACATAAAAAAGATTAAAAAGGACCGTACATTTATTGCGATTATGAGCAGTCAGCCGAGCAAGGAAAATCGCATTCGGGCATATGTGTTAGGCGCGATGGACTTTGTCGCCAAGCCTGTTGACGAGGATATTTTATTTGCCTATGTGGCAAATCGTCTTGCTTATCGAAAAGAGCTAGAATATGCCATCGTCATTGATGAATTGACACAAGTTTATAATCGTAAGCATTTTGAAGGGCAATTGAAGATGCTTATTAATCAATATGAAAAAATAGGGGAAGTATTTACTGTTGCGATTATTGATTTAGACTTTTTTAAAAAGGTCAATGATACATACGGGCATTTAATTGGAGATGAAGTATTAAAGGGCTTTGCGACCTTGGTAAAGGAATTAAAGCGAGAGCAAGATATTGCATGTCGCTATGGTGGTGAAGAATTCGTTTTATTAATGCCGAATACAGACATAGGTGAAGCTTATCAACTTGTTGAAAAAATACGTCAAACAATGGCACAAAAAGTATTTACCGTAAATGGAACAACGTTTTATGTTACATTCTCTTCGGGGGTGATGGCTGTAAATCAGCAGTACAAGCATTCGAAAAAGCTATTAGAAGCAGCGGATCAAGCACTATACGCAGCAAAAACAACAGGGAGAAATCGAACCGTACAATTTGATTCATCCATTGTTGATGTGAAAAAGTTGAAACAGTTAAAAGTCATTGTTGTTGATGATGTATATATTATTCGTGACATGCTTAAAACGCACTTTGAGGAATTAGCAATAAATGATGAAATGATTGCAGAGGTGACCTCATTTGGCGATGGGTTAACATTTTTGCAATCAAGCTGGTACGATGCAAACTATAAATATATTATTTTATTAGATTGGATGCTACCAAATATGAGCGGAATTGATGTGCTGAAAGAAATTCGCGCACGCTATTCATCGAAGGAAGTCATCGTTTCTATGTTGACAGGTCAAACGGGTGAGAAATATGTGTTAGAAGCATTTCAAAATGGGGCGGATGATTATATTCGTAAGCCGTTTCAAATTGTCGATGTATCATCGCGCATATTACGCTTAGCAGAACGTATTTTTTAGGAGGTGTTGAGATGGTAAAAATTTTAGTAGTAGATGACGAAGAAATTTTACGTATGTTAATTCGAGATACTTTAGAGGATATGGGCTATGAAATCGACGAGGCAGAGGATGGACAGGATGCTTTACAAAAGTTAGCGCGAGAAAGCTATGATGTGATGTTGCTAGATTATATGATGCCAAATTTGACAGGAATTGAAGTTATTGAGCGCTTGCCGCAGCAGACAAAGGAGCAGCTGACAATCATTATGCTAACAGCTAAATCACAAGAATCAGATAAGCAGCGTGTATTGGATAAAGGAGTAGATTACTTTATGTCAAAGCCATTTAGTCCAATGAAGCTAGCGGAGTTAGTAGAGGAGGCTTTATATGCTGAATGAGCCTATTTTGTTTAAAAAGAGCATTCGCAGTCAATTTCTTCATACATTCCTATTTTTAACGAGCATCTTTTTGCTCTTTATTTTGACGTTTTATTATTTGACAAGTGAACGCAACAAAACTTTACAGGAACAGCAGGAACTGATGATGGAAAAGGTTGTTGTAATCGACGGGCTAGCTGATACTTTCCATGACATTTTTTTTCGCTCCAGAGGCTATTATGCATTTAAAAATGAGCATGAGCTACAGTTGTTGTATGATGATTTACAGATCTTAGATAAACAATTACAGCAATTTGATGCGATGGCTCTTTCAGTAGAGGAGCGTACCTTGTATGAGGATTTGGTTGATTTCTCTATAAATTATCGAACGAATATATTGCCAGAGGCAGTATCTTATGTGCAGGCAGACGATTACGAATCATTGCGTAATTTATCCAATAGTGGACCGAATAATCTTATCAATCGCTTTATTGGTTATACAAAAGCTTATAAATTGCAAACGAATGAGGAATTAAATAATTTATTTAAGAAAACCGTCCAACAAGGGGAAAATGTAGCCCTCTTTTCCTTTTTACTAAGTGTGAGTGTTATTCTATTGATTGGCTTTATTACTTATCGCGTGACGACAAAATTGATTAATCCAATTGAACGGTTGACAACTACAACAAACGCCTTTGCAAATGGACAACCTTTTGACACAAAAGATTTGGAGAAAATGGATGATGAATTAGGCGTTTTAGCGAACTCCTTCATCAAGATGACAAGATCGATTCAAGATAAAGAGGAGGAGCTAACGACACAAAATGAAGAATTGTTAATGCAACAAGATGAATTGCAGGACAATCAATTACAGCTCAAGCGTTCATTAAATCATCTTGAAAAATATAATCAACTGAATCATGCATTAACGTTTACATTAAATAAGCAGCAGCTCATTGAAAACTTGCATAATTATTTAAAAGAGGTGTATCGATTTGATGCGAGTATTTTAACTTGGCTTGAGGGCAATGTGCAAGACACAAAAGGTTTAGCAGAAAATTATGCGGATACGATGTTACACCATTTAGATGATAATAAGCTGGCACGGCTTAAACAAGAAAAAACATTTATTATTAAACGAGAAGTGGAAGAGACAGAGCGTGGGATTGCCCAGATGCCGTATTACGCATACGACATGTATTCATCCATTTTAAATGCACAAGGGAAGCTCGTGGCCATTTTAATGGCAACGAGGGAAGGACATGCTTTTTTAGAAGAAGAGCAAAATGAGTTATACGGCTTGCTGAAGCGTGTGTCGATTGCCTTCGATCGCATTTTAATGTATGAGGAAGTAGAACGCTCAAGACAATTAAATAAAAATATTATTGAATCGATTAATGAAGGTTTGCAGCTTGTTTCAAGCTCAGGCAAGACAGTATTGATTAATCCTGCCTTTGCCGAAACGATGCATATGATGCAGGCGGAGCAGCCAATTGCGAAGGAAGTGTGGCTGCAAAATTTCGAAGTAATTTGCAAGGAGCCACAAGTGTTACGTGCATTTTTTGAAAAAGCGATGGCGGAAAGCTTTAAAGATACGCGAACATTACATTATGCCATCTCGCTAGAGCAAGATACGTTTATCGAAGTATATGCGACATGCTTATTTGAAGGCGCAGAAAAAGTGGGAACGATTTTTGTTCATCGTGATATTACAAGAGAATATGAAATTGATAAAATGAAGTCCGAACTTGTGAGCACAGTAAGTCATGAATTACGAACGCCACTTTCAAGTATACTTGGCTTTACAGAGTTACTTTTAACAAAAACGCTCAAGCCTGAGCGTCAGCAAAAATATGTTGAAACGATTCATAAAGAGGCACAACGCTTAACCAACTTAATTAATGACTTCCTTGACTTGCAACGCATGGAGTCAGGTAGACAGCAATATATGATGAAGCCTTTGCACGTGAATGAAATCGTAATGGATGTCATTAATCGTTTTCAGCATGAAAAGAATCACCATGTCCATTTAATTGATAAAGCACGCAATGTTATTGTGAAAGCAGACGAAGAGCGATTGGTTCAAGCATTTGTCAATATCATAAGCAATGCGATTAAGTTTTCGCCAAATGGAGGCGATGTGGCGATTAAGTTAGAGAACAAAGGGCGGATGTTACAAGTCGCTGTGCAGGATGAGGGAATTGGTATCGCCAAGGCTGATATATCTGAGTTATTCCAAAAATTTAAGCGCCTTGATAATAGTGCCCGACGCAAAATCGGAGGGACTGGGCTCGGTTTAGCCATTTGTCGAGAAATTATCTCCATGCATAATGGTGATATTTGGATTGAGTCAGAAGAAGGAAGTGGGACAACGGTTTACTTTACACTTCCTGTAGAAAATAAAGAGGCCAGCATGCTAGATAAGCAATCATATACAGGAGCCAATGTCCTAATAGTTGAGGATGATTCAAGCTTAGCCTTGCTACTATCAGAGGAACTCAAAAGTAAAGGTTTTACCGTCATTTATCATAATGATCCACAAAGAGCATTTAAGGAAGCATTAAATACGCCGTTCATCGGCATTGTTGTCGATTTAATGCTGAGCAGTGAGATGAGCGGATGGGAATTGATTCAACAGCTAAAGGAAACAGAGCAAACAAGCAAAATTCCAGTTGTCATTTCTTCCGCGCTCGATGAAGTGCAAGAATTAGTAGATAAATATGAAGTAGCTAAATACTTAACAAAGCCTTATCCGCCAGAAGAAATTTCAAAAACCCTTGTGCCATTTTTAACGTCGCAAGAAAGTAAAGGCGATATTCTTTTCCCATACAAGAATTAACTATAAAAGCTGTCTGAAACGTGAATAGCGACAGACAGCCACTTTTTTAAGCAATACGATGACAAGACCACACCATCCCAGCAGCGTTTACTCCACCTAAATTTAACCCGATTGTTAAACCATTTGCCTCATAATATAAATCAATTGTATCTCCAGCATTCAATAATAAGTCGCCAGCTAGTGTGACGGTGCCATTCCCTAAAATGGCTCGCAATGTTAATAAAGTGATTGATACATTTAACAATGGGAATAATCCACCAATCACATTGGCTGAGCTATTGCGACGCATATAAAATGCAGGATTAATACCACTACCTAACGATAAGCTAATAACGGCTGTTGTAGAATAATTTAACGTCGCAGCAAACGAGTAGCGTCCTGTTACAGGGACGGTAAAAACGCCTGTGGTTGGATTAAAGCCTCCTGTTGTATAGTAGGGAGCTGTCACAGTCCAGCTTGGAATAACAGTCGAGGTATTTGTGACTAAGGAAGTTTTAAAGGCAGAAAATCCTTCTGTAAAAGCAGGACCTGTCGCGCCAGTAGGTCCAGTATCCCCTGTAGGCCCCGTTGCTCCAGTGGCACCAGTATCCCCCGTAGGACCTGTTGCTCCAGTGGCACCAGTGGGCCCAGTATCCCCCGTAGGACCTGTTGCTCCAGTAGGCCCCGTATTTCCTTTACAGCCCAAAGCTCGATTACAATTGCAGTTTTTTGAAGCGCATTTTTTACAATTTTGTATGTCCATGCAATTACCTCCCTTCTCTCACAGCATTTAAGTTAACTTATTCGCATGATTTGAAAAGGTGGTGGACAAAGAAACTATATTTGCTGAAAAGTTCCTCATAAAATAAATAACAATCTTATGCGTACATTAGGGAGGAGGGACAATCAATGGACATGACCAAAATAGAAAAAGGAAAGCCAATCATACTGTTGGATGAAAATGGTCAACCTTTAACGGTTGTAGGTTTTTCACAACAATGCCCATTTCTTTCGCATTTTTTTCACTAATAGCTGTGACAAAAGATGGTCAATGTGCCATATTTGAAATCCTTTTCCCCTGTTACTGTCAAAAAAAGTTGATTCACACAAAACAAAAAATTATCGTGGATCTAACTTGCTTTTGTTTTGTAACAGTGTGTCTTCCTATTTGTGACCGCTATGTATGTCATACAGCGATACATGAGAAAATATGCACAACGGTTTCGAGCAATCCAAATGGAAAGCCTGGCTTTACATGGTTAAATAATATGTTGGATGTAGAGAATACTGTGACATTAAATGTGCAGACAGAACAACTTCTTGAAATGAAGCTTTATGAACAAAAAGGTATCGTTTCAACTATAGTGGTTGATAGAGCATGTAAGGCGTTAACACTGCACAATATGAAAGCAATAGAAATCTACGCACAGGGGCATAGCACAGTGGAATTAATGATTACGTGGAAGAAGTTGACGGCGATTGATTTTGCCTAGTGCGGTTGACCAATGCATTAGCAGAAATGAAACATACACTAGCAATGACTTTTAAGAAAAGGAGGGGAAAACATGGCGAAATTAGGAAGCTGTTGTGGTAGTAAAACAAGTGTACACGATTCTGTATGTCAAGATGTCACATTAACGGATGAAACACCTGTAATCGTTTGGGAAAACTCAACACCATTTTCGATTAATGGCACAATCTTAGTAGAAAACGCAAGCTCTTCAACTGCAGATGTTACATTAACAGTTACAAGTAATCCAGCGACACCAGCAATTGCAGCAATTGCTCCAGGCAACTCTGTTTCGGTCACTGCAAATAATATTTCAGATATTCAATTAGCAGGCGAGGCTGCAGAAGTAGCGAATGTGAAGATTTCTTATTCACTAAATTATAATTTTTAGTGTAAAGCGATGTGAGGGGCTATCCGAAAAGGTATTACCTTTTTGGGTATGCCCCTGTTTTTAAGTTTTGTTGAGTGAGTTTACTTGTCTTGTGTGCGAAATTCAATGTTTAACGTGCGAAAACAGGCGACTTACGTGCGAAATGACTTATCTTACGGGCGAATCATTACTTTTGAACTAAGCAATTCCAAAATACTCCCTTAAATATTCGTAATAAAGGGTAAAATAGAAATTTTCTTTATTTTGAAGTAACTCAGATTGTTCATTTAGAAAATAGTTGCTGAAAATAATGCTCATTATGCAGTATTTGAGGGTGCTGTGGTGCAAAGCTTTTTGCTTGCTTATGATGCTTGTAAGCCAGTTCAAATTGCTGTAAGCGATCATACAAGACACATAGCTGTAAATGAGGAAGCCAAGTTGTAAAGGTTAAGTTGCGAAATGCAGTGTGATCCGGCTCTTGAACGGATAAAGCCTGCGTATACCAATAAATTGCCTGCTCATTTTTGTACTGTTCCATAAAATAAAAACCTAGGCGACAGCAAGCTTCAGGGCGAGGTGTATCAAATGTTAGGCTTTTAACAACGGATTGAATGACAAGCTTGTCATTTTGTAAAGCACTATAACAATCTGCGATTTTGAAGCATGCTTGAATGCAATCTTCTACCCAGCCTTGTTCTGTTGCTAAAAACTTCTCATAATAGTCGATGGCTTTAGCATATTCACTGTGGTCTTTCAGCTCATTGGCATAATAATAAAGGTCGCGCGGTGAAAATATTTCGCCAGCTTCTAGCAATTGCTCATAAATAGCAATATTGCGGGAGGCATCATGACTTAATGGCTGATGGTTGATGGCGATATCGCTATGCACGATGGTCCCATCCACTGCTAAATATTCATGAACTGCCCCAATCCATTGAAATTGTCGTTGCCTTTTCACAAGTCGATTACGGCGAAGCGAATAAATGCTATTTCCTTGTTCATCAAAGCTTAGAAGATAATCCATTGAGACAGCATCAGTAGCTGGAGAAAGCGTGGATTTCAAATGCTGTAATTTTTCTTGATTTTCAACTGTGACAACGTCATCAGCATCTAACCATAAAATATAATCCTTCGTTGCACACTGAAAGGAAAAATTGCGTGCAGCGGCAAAATGCTGAACCCATTGAAAGTCGAAAACTCTCGAAGTATATTTAGCAGCAATGCTTTTTGTCTGATCTGTAGACCCCGTATCAACAATATTTATTTCATCTACAACCTCTTTAATGGAATCAAGACATCTAGCGAGCACCGCTTCCTCATTCTTTACAATCATACATAAGCTAATCGTAATGCAGACACATCTCTCCTATCCTCATTTTGTAAGAAAAGCCACTGTTTTGTCATTTCTTTGAGAAAAATGTTTATTTTTATTTATATGCGGCAACACTAACTGAAAATTCATAGCATCCATAAAGGAGGAGCATTATGTTGAAATACAAACTAGCAATGATTGGTTTCGTGTTGTCGCTTTTATTTCATATAACAGCAATATATCCAATGGCGGCAGTTCCAGTGCCAATAAACAGCGAGGACATTGAGGATTACAGTATTCATGCATGGGACGCATTAAGTATTGAGGAATTGCAAGAAAATGAGCCAACTGTTTATACCGTTGTAGAGGGGGATAATTTATATCGTATTGCACTAACATATGATGTGTCGCTCCATTCATTAATGGCTTGGAACGATATATCAAATACGTTAATCTTCCCAGGTGATGAGCTGACGATTTATGATGAAGGGGACGAGCCTGTTGTAAGTGAAGAAGAAAAGGTTGTAGCTGTGGCACCACAAAATATTCCAACGCAAAATATTGAAGTATATGAACAGCAACAAGGAGATGAAATGGTTGTAACAGCGACTGCTTATACGGCTTATTGTAAAGGATGTTCAGGCACAACTGCTTATGGGATTGATTTACGTGCAAATCCAAATCAAAAAGTTATTGCGGTTGACCCAAGGGTAATCCCACTCGGTACGAAAGTATGGGTAGAGGGTTACGGAGAAGCAATTGCAGGTGATACAGGAGGCGCAATTAAAGGACATAAAATTGATGTATTCATTCCAGAGTATGAAAACGCAATGCAATGGGGCGTCAAAACAGTCAAAATTAAAGTTTTAAATTAAAAGAGAGGAGGGGAACAAATTTGTTCCTCTCCTCTTTCTATAAACCTTGGGATTATTTCAAAGTTCCTGCACTCACAATAATCGTCTTTACTTCGACTTCGACTTCTAATTTGCTAATGACTTCATCGGTCATTTCCCGCGTCCATTTGCCTTTTGTATGTTTGCGGAAATTTTCGCTTAAGCCGATAGGGTCTAGCTCTTGCTCATTTAATTTTTCAATAAACGATTTAATATCTTTCTCTAATTGCTTGTTAATGGCTTTTTCCAATTCGCTAATTTCTTTCCATGTGTTGATTTTATCAGCTTTTGTTGATTTATATTCACTCAAGGTGCCTCGAATATTTAAATGGATGGATAGCTTTGGCTGCTCCTTGTCTTTATTTCCTTTGATGATACATTTGCTTTTAACAAGATTAATTAATACTTTGGCATCCTCAGGTAATTCAATATAGAGAGGGCTGAGATCTTGCTCATTTTGCATTGCTTGAATATAGATAGCATCTTCTGGTGGAATGGTCTGCACCATAGAATCTCCTTTAAATAAAGCAATGCCTGTAATTTCGATTTTGCCATCTTTCTTCTCCAAATATGGAATAATCGGATCTAATACAGGGTTTGTAACACTATATATAAAATCATGGATATTGGTATTTGGATTAAACGCTGTATTAACAGTAGGTAATAATAAATCGTTTAAATAAAAATTAATGCCCGGTTTATCAGGATATTTGCCATAAATTAAATCATCAGCACGTCCTTTAACAATCGCAATTAACGCTTTATTGCCTACTTCCGCATTGCGATAAATATGCTCAATGACATTTCTCAGTTGTCCTTCACGAGCAAACTCTTCACTCACTAAAATAACGCGTAGTTGATTTAAAACGATTTTTCGGTCAGAAAGTCGCTCGATTTTTACGATACCCTGTGACACTAAATCTGTTTCCACAGAGAATATTTTTGTGCTTTCCTCCGCTTCCTGTGAATATTGAGGAATCGCTACAGTCATTTTCTTTTTCTCTTCATCAATATAATCAAATGCCATAATCCCAATCATATCTGTATATTCAATCGGCACTTTTTGCTCCTGCTCTGCACAACCTGCAATTAATAATAGAAGAAAAATAATAAAAAATGTACGTTTCATTGTTGCACCTGCTTTTTGCGAAAGAAATAAATGATTAGTAAAAAAATGGGCCAAATAATCATTAAATAAACGGCATGGTCGATAAAAGAATAAAACTTTACTTTTGTATGCTGAGAAATAGGTAAAATAAGTAGCAAAAAAATACCGAATGCTAATAAATACAAATGAATGGAGGATTTTGACCAAATCATTTTCTTAAAGCCTTCATTGGCTGTCCACAAATACAGCGCCACAGTAGAATAAACAAATAGAATCCATAAAGTCATACAAATAATATCAATCCGTTCAATAAAAGAATATTCTCCTGCTTTGAAAATATTAAGCACAGAAAACTCTACATTTTGCAACTGCCATTCTGAAAAATACATAACGCTAACAGTTGTTGTAATGAGCATGAGAATAGCAGAAATCCAAATACCGATTGTGGCATATTTATAAGCACTTTTTTGATGAATAATGTAAGGGTAATAAAACAAAATCAACTCATATCCTAAAAAGGATAGGTAGCCTTTTCTAGTTGCGTCATATAGCTCTGGTAATGTGAAGTTAAATAATGGGAATATATGACTGAATTCTCCTTTTTCAATTGCCCATTGAGTGAAGAAAAGCATGGGCAATCCAATAAAAAATGCAATCACACAAAAGCGCGCAATTGTAAAAATACCACCCTTTACTAAATAGATGAGTAAAATAAGGAAGCAAATAACTGGAAAGGTGAGCGTTTGCTCTGGTAATGCAGTGCTCTGGATTAACAGCATATAGCTGCTAATCGTAGAAGCACAAAGGATTGTAAATTTTACAATAAATGTTATGTTACAAAATGTACCGAGTACCTTGCCTAATAAAATTTTATTAATTTGAAAAAAGTCCTCATTTGGAAATTTAGAATTCAGCCATACCATCGGCCAAAGGGTAAGCGTCGCAATAATGGCGAAAAAAATCGGCATGAATGCTTGACTATAGCCCATTGAGCTTAAACTTTGAGGGAGCTGTAAAATACCTGTGCCAATTAAACAATTTTGCACTAAAAACAGCACATGTACTTTCGTTAATACTTTTTTTTGTGTCGGTTTCATATTCATTCATCCTTTTGGACTTTTAGAAATACCCATACGCTCCTTCAAAAAAGCTAGTGGAAAACGTATGACACTGTTCAATAAATCTGTCCATTTACGTGGTAGGATAGGTGCCATATAAGGCTCATCTAACGAGCGAAGACTTAGTAAATGGATGATAAGCCAGGCGAACGCGAGCATCTGTCCAAATAAGCCAAACATACCTGCTGCAATGATAAAAAAATAACGTATTAAGCGGCTTGTATTACTCATTAAAAAAAACGGTGGTAAAAAGGACAATAATGCAGAGGTGGCTACAAGTACGATTAAAATATTGCTTATTAGTCCTGCTTCTACCGCTGCGGTTCCAATTACAATACCACCAACGATACCGATTGTTTGTCCAACTTTCGCAGGCATCCGCGAACCTGCCTCACGTAATATTTCGATAATTAATTCAATAAATAGCACTTCAAATAATGGTGGAAAAGGTACTCTACTTCTGGATTCTTGTAGATTTAGCAATAGCTCATATGGCAATAATTCAGGGTGGAAAGTCAATGTTGATATATACATTGGTGTAATCATAATAGTTAAAAAAAAGCCAAAAAATCGTAGAGAACGTAACAATGTAGCGGTTGTCCAGCGATTGTAATAATCTTCGGTAGTAGTAAACATTTCAAAAAAAGATGTTGGGCATATGATGGCTGTTTGACTATTATCCATTAACAAAGCAATCCTGCCGTCTAATAAGTAGTGTGTAATGGTATCTGGTCGTGCACTCATATAATATTGAGGAAAAGGGGAAAGGGGATTGTCCTCAATAAATTGCTTCAACATCGCAATGTCTAATAATTTTGGTGATTCGATATGCTGAAGTCGTTTTTTTAACTTTTTTAGTAATCTTTTGTTGACGATATTATCCATATACATAATCGAGATTTCATATTGATTTTCAGTGCCAATGCAGATGTTCTCATTTTTCAGAGAATGTTCTTGAATGCGTCTTCGTATTAATGAAATATTTGTTTTTAGCGATTCAGTAAACGAATCTTGTGGACCAACAACCGTTGATTCAATTTCTGTCTCTGAAACGGCACGATCAGGTGCGCTATATGTGTCTAATGCTAAATATTGCCCTGTCTCATGAAAATATAAGATTGTATAGCCTGCATTGATTTTGTTTTCAAGCTCAGTAATTTGGTTATATTCTATTTGTACAGCAGTTTGCTGAATTTGATGAAGAGAATGAGCTAATGGTACAAGCGCAATTGCCTGTAAAGTCATTATGTCAATAAGGGTCTTAGAATATATAATTGTGACAATACCTTCGCTTGTTAATTTTTTTTGAAAAACAATATCGTCTGAATTGTCGGATAGCAGATGTAAAAGCTGTAATGTATATTGTGCGCTACTACTATATTTCATATTGATTTTTTTGTGCCATTTACCAGATGAAGTTCGAATTGTTTTTTTCAAAAATACCTTCGCCTTTCCTTCTTGATTATCATAGTTTAGACTATTTATAGGTGTTATATACGGAAATATTAAATGTTATGGAGAAGATGTGAAATGGAAAAAGTATTTGTAGTAGCAGATATACATGGTCATTATGGAAAATTAGAGAAATTACTAACTTGCTGGCGACCTGAAGAAGAGCAGCTTATATTTTTAGGAGATTATATTGACCGAGGACAGGAGAGTCTAGCTGTACTACAAAAAGTGAAGTTATTAACAGAGCAAGGTGCTATTGCATTAACAGGAAATCATGAGCAGTTATTTTTACGTTGGTTAACTGATCCTGATTGGGCACATTACCTAGGAAATAACATCGGTGGGATGGCGACACTAACGAGCTTACAGCGACCAGAATGGCGTGCAAATACGAATGAAGAAATTGCGCAAGGCATTATAAAGCATTACGCTGATTTATTACAATGGATTAAGGCTTTACCGTTATTTTATCAATGGAATCAATACTTTTTCGTACATGGAGGCGTCGATCCAGAACAAGAGGATGCAACACAAACAGAACCGCGTGATTTAATTTGGATTCGTGAAAAATTCCATCATACACCGCACAAAGCAAAAGAAACGGTTGTATTTGGTCATACGCCAACACCTTATTTAAATGAGAGCGGTACAGGAGAATTATGGATTTCACCTTGTGGTAAAAAAATAGGGCTTGATGGTGGTGTTGTTATGCAAGGTGGTCAATTCAATGGTCTTGTGTTGACCAAGGGGTCTGATGAGATAACGGTTTATTCGGTTGTGGAGGAGCAAATTAAAACAGTAACGAAAAAATTAGCAAAGTAGGGGGAGAGATAATGCAACATACATTTGTTTTACAAACAAAATGGGACGGAGGAAGAAATGCAGTAGGGAGTTTGCAGGCACAGCGTTTATCTACGCAAATATCGATTCCACCTGAAATGGATGGACCAGGTATTGGAACAAATCCAGATGAAATGCTACTTGGCGCGGCTGCAACATGCTATATTATTTCGCTCGCTGCCATGCTGGAAAGAACAGGCATCAAGGCAACGCTCGCTATGCAATCAGATGGCATTGTCGATGTAACGAACGGTGTTTTTACATATAAACAAATCATTCATAAATTAACAATCAAGTTGATTGATTATACGGAGAAAAATGAAAAAATAGCGGAGCGACTCGCATTTAAGGCAGAATCTACTTGTATGATTAGTAAAGCGTTAAAAGGTAACGTAGAAGTTTTGGTACAGTTAACGATAGTGTAAGGGAGAGAAGAGGATGAGTGGCTTACATTTCGTCATACAAGTTTTAGTATTTTCTATCATTATCTTTTTTCTAAGTGGACGTTTAATTGGCTCACAAGTCAATTTATTTCGACGAATCTTATCCGTTGTATTAAGCGTTGCTTTAACAACATTTGTTTTTTGGTACACGTATGTACGAGGGACGGATTATTTAACAGGTGATGTGGTCGAAAATGTAATGAATGTAACGACATTGCTATGGGTTGGTAGCATGCTGTTGCTTTCGATGCTCTTTTATTTATTATTTGAGCTATTTGATCCGATTGCTATTGATCAAAATGGCGCACGTATTAAAGAAAGAAAATCTTTTATTATGCGTATGATTCAACAATGGCGTAGACAAAAACGGCTGCGCCAAGTTGTGCAAATTGCTGTAACAAATGGCATTACACGCACCGTAAAATATGCACGTAATCGAGATAATGACCGCGAGCTAGCGATAGCTCTTCGCGACACGCTAGAGCAATGTGGCGGTATTTTCATTAAGTTTGGTCAAGTATTATCAACACGTAAAGAATTATTTTCACCAGTTTTTATTGATGAGCTTGAAAAATTACAACAAAATGTCAAGCCTTTAACCGAAGAGCAAGTTAATGCGGTACTGCTAGCAAATTTGGCGCAGCCTGTGGAAGAAGTATTTTCCTATTTTAGCAAGGAACCACTCGCAGCAGCTTCGATTGGGCAGGTACATAAGGCGGTACTGCGTTCAACGAATGAGCAAGTAGCGGTGAAATTATTGCGCCCAGATGTCAAGGAAATTATGCGTGATGATTTAAGCATTTTAGTTGAGTTTGCACAGTGGGTATCCAGCAAATCGGTTTGGGCAGAAAATTTAGGCTTCCGTGATTTAGCGATTGGCTTTGCTTCTTCATTGATGGAAGAAATTGATTTTCATATTGAAGCGCGCAATACACAGCAAGTAGCCAATGTGCTACGAGGAAGCGAATATAAAGTACATATTCCTAAAATTCATACACAATATAGCAATGCCAATATTTTAGTGATGGAATATGTTGAAGGAAAGTCGGTAGCGCAAGCGGACGCTCTGTATGAGCAATTTCGAATTGATCGTCACTTATTAGCGAAAAATTTATTTCATAGCTTTTTAGAGCAGGCTTTAGTGTCGGGTATTTTCCATGCAGACCCACACCCCGGCAATATTTATATTGCGAGTCGTAGCGGTATGATGACAATGCTTGATTTCGGTGCAGTTGGTCGTCTTGCAGAAAAGCAACAGGATGGATTAAAGCAATTTTTAATCGGCATTGCCTTAAGCGATGCAGCTGTAGTCTATGAGGGGATTGCAGAATTAGTGGAGAATGCAGCGGAAGTCGATGAAGAAGAGATGGAGCAAGCGATTGGGCAGGTGCTGTTGAAAATTACGTATGCAGAAAATGTGCATACAGATGAGTTGATTTATTCTATTTTCTCGATTGTTCGTGAGTTTGGACTGCATTTTTATCCATCTGTCAGCACCGCATTGCGCGCGCTCGTTACATTGGACGGAACGTTAAGTACGATTGATCCAAAGTTCGCTATTTTCGAAGAGGCAAGGGCGTTTTCAAGTCATTATATTGAAGCGAGCATGAAGCGTCCATTTAAGGAGCCGTTAGCGACCAAAAATCGCTTAGAGGAAGAGCTAGCCTTAATTTTACCAGCGATTCGCAAAATACCGCGTCGCATGAATCGCATGTTTAAAAAAATGGAGAGCGGTAAAGTGATTTTGCATCACGATGTCTTTTCAGATAAGCATAATGCGATGTTTGTGATGCAATTATTTTCACGCTTTGTGCTGCTGTTTGTCGGTATTACATTTGGTATTATTTCAGTCGCACTCCTTGCGATTTCTCAATTTATGCATACAGCCTATGCGATTTATTTAAATACGGTCGCCTATGTTGGTTTATTTTTATGTGCGATATTACTTGTACGTCTATCCATTCAAGCGATTCGTGATATGAAGCGAATGTAAAAAGAGCTAAGGAGCTGTCCAAAGTAGACAGCTTCATAGCTTATTTATTGTGTAAGGAAGTAGAATATAGCGATGAAAGCAAGCACGGTGATGATAGCGCTTATGACTTTCACAGCAGAAACAGGACTACTGCCACCGACTTTACCTGTTTGCCCATTGACCATAAATTGATATGTTTTATTTTGGTAACGGAAAGAGGAAAGCCATAATGGAAGCATGACATATTTATACGTCGTATCGCTATGCGCCGTTGAAAAATGTACATTTTTTACAACATCTGCGCGATGCTGCTTTTTAATTTGAGCTACAATTCCATCGTGAAGCTTTTGACGAATTTCATTTTCGGCTATTTTCCATCCATCTTCAATACCGATACTATAACGTTCAGCCACATAGCCCGTTAAATAATCTTGATTAAAGCTTTGTAGCTGTCCCGTTTGAAATGGTTCAACGGAGCGTAAAATCCCCGCATCATAACGAGTTGTCGCGCGAATTAAATGGTCATCGATAAACTTTTGATAAAAGCCTTTTGTTTTGAACCAATCTGTTTCAGTACGCTCATTGCCATCCTTATCTTTTACTTTACGATGTTTGCCGTAGCTCGCTGTATATTGTGAGGCTGTTTTCGTATCAAACGTCCAATACGGCAAATAAATACCTTGAAATGCATCGGCTTTTGCAGAGCGCTTTGCTTCATTCGGTGCAAACCATTTGCCCTTCATCCATTTATTAAATCGCTCGTCTGCCTGTTGGCGTGTGATTGCAAATGGTGCCACCCCATTTGGTGCTAATGAAGTATCAGTCACGCTTTCCATAACATGATTGGAGCCACAATAAGGGCAAACATTGGCGACTTCTAGCGCATCATAAATGGATTCAGCTGCACAGGCATCACAAATAACAGTTTTCTTTTCCTGTCCCCATTGGAAGCTGTTTCGTTGCATAGCCTCTTGAAAGTTGAGCTCTTGTGCAACTTTTTGAACATCTTCCTCAGGCAACGGAATTTCTTCTGTATAGCCACAGTAAGCACATGTTAGCATCCCATTCGCTGGATTAAATTGAATAGAGGCACTACAGGAAGGGCATTTTGCATCAAACTCTGTCACTTCTTCAATTACTTGCTCCTTTGTATTCATCTAAGCCACTCCTTATGCGCGGTCATTGTCATCAATGATGTCGCCACATTCTGGACAGAACTTTGGCACAGAGCCATCTGATTGCCAACCACACTTGTCACATTTAATGTTTGCAGGTCTTGGTGAACCGCATTCTTTACAGAACTTGCCTTCGTTTTGTGTGCCACATGAGCAAGTCCAACCAGCTTGAGGTTGAGGTTTACCACATTCCACACAGAATTTTCCGCTATTTGTAGCACCGCAGCTACAAGTCCAGCCTTGAGTTGGCTGTGTTTGTTGCTGTTGTGCTGCTTGCTGCTGCCCCATTTTAAATAAATCTTGAGCGCTTGCCCCACCAGCTTGTGCCGCCATATTCATACCAGCAAAACCAACAAAAGCTCCGCCTTCGTTTTGAGCTGCCATTTTCATTGCATCGCTTTGTGCTCCAATCATTGTAGCAGCCGCCATATTCGGATTACGCAATACGGCATTTCTTTGTAAATCTTTAATCATTTTTTCATCTTCTTCAGATGCTTTTACCGTATTCACACCGAATGAAATAATTTGAATGCCGCGTAGTCTACTCCATTTTTCAGATAAAACATCGTTCAATGCTTGCGATAGTTCCATTGTACGACCAGGTAAAGAGCTATAACGAATGCCCATATCTGAAATTTTTGCAAAGGCAGGTTGCAATGCTGTTAATAATTCAGAGCGTAATTGGCTATCGATTGTTTCACGGCGGAATTCAGATTGCACATTGCCTGATACGTTCGTATAGAAAAGGATTGGGTCCATAATTTTAAAGGAATATTCCCCATTACAGCGAATGGAAATATCGATATCGAGCCCGATATTTGCATCGATGACACGAAATGGAACAGGTGTCGGTGTCCCGTATTTATTGCCAGGAATTTCTTTCGTATTGAAAAAATAAATGCGTTGGTCTTTAGGGGCTGCTCCACCAAATGCAACACGCTTACCGAATTGCTTAAATGATTCAATAATATTTTCCTTTAAGTCGCCATAAAAAATGCTGGGCTCTGTTGATGTATCATAAACGAATTCACCAGCCTCGGCACAAAACTCAACGATTTGCCCTTGATCCACAATAATCATTGCTTGTCCTTCATTGATTGCAATAATTGAGCCATTGCTAATAATATTATCGCTACCTTTAAAGTTAAAGCCACGTTTTCCTCGTTTATTTATCCCTTTTGTAATAAGGACATCGGCTGGGATTGACTCACAGTAAAAATATTCTCTCCATTGATCCGCTAAAACGCCTGTTGCTGCTCCAATACCTGCTTTTAATAAGCCCATAAAAAAACTCCTCTCTATTTCTATTATGAATAGTATACTTTCTTTTTCGAAAAAAAGATTCATTTGTTGCCCTTTTAAAATAAAAAATTTTATTGTTATAAGAAAAGCATCACTTTGCTTTAGTAGACCATCAGAGGTTGCAGGCAGAGACAATCATCTTTTTAATTTTTAGAAAAATATGATAAAAAAACAGTATGGTTTAAATTATTTTAAAATATTAATTCTCTTTTTCTCTCT
>NZ_PYWN01000044.1 GCF_003049505.1 Metasolibacillus meyeri | reverse complement strand
AGATGTGTATAAGAGACAGGTGTAATTGTAAGCTATATTTCAATGAAAGGAATCTTCAATTATTGGAATATAACAATTTCTAATGAAACCTGAGAGGTTCTAATAATGACAAATAAAGAGTGTCTATTGCAACACCAAAAACAAAAGACTTTGAGATTAAATATAGAAGCAATGAAAAGAGGTTATATCGAAATGTCAACGATAAATTTTGAAATTGCAAACGAAATGTATCATTTAGAAACAGAATCGACATATCGAATAGATGAACAATTAAAAGAGAAAATGTAATTTTTATTTAAGGCAGTGTAAGTTGCTTTTAAAATGCATGGTTGTTCATAAAATTAATTAAATATATAATCGGAGAGGTGGTAGTTTAGTTCTACGTAAGGTCGAATATATAGTTCGCCCAAACAGAAAACGCAAGAATTAAGCGAATAGATGAATAAAAAAATAATCCTAATAATTGTAGCTTCTTTAGTATGGTGGGCTTGGTTTATCATTAATTTAAAAGCTAGTCATATGGAGTACGCTAAAAATGAAAGATCTCCTAGCTTCCAAATAATCAGTAAGCATGAGCAATACATAGATTTTAAAAATCAGGTGAAAGCAATTCATAGGCAAAGAATAGTGGAACAAAGTAGGCTAGAAGAAATTGAGTTAGCAAAAATTAGTGCGATTGAAAGTAAGAAAAGAAAAAAGGCTGAAGAGATGAAACGTCAAGGGGCTGAAAGATTAAAAAAGGAACAATTAAAATTAGAAGAGGAACAAAGTAAATGGATGACATTTAATGCAAGCTACTATGGTCCAGATTGCTATGGCTGTAGTGGGGTTTCAGCTGCTGGAATCGATTTGAGAAAATCGATTTACTATAATGGCTATCGAGTTATAGCGGCTGACACAAACATCATTCCTTTATGGACGATTGTGGAAGTTCAAACGCCCAATGAAACATTTCAAGCCATCGTTTTAGATACTGGAGGGGCGATTAAAGGGTATAAATTAGATGTTTTAGTTTCCTCAGAGGCAGAATCTTATCGAATAGGGAGACATGATGTAAAGTTAAAAATTGTTGGCAAGTATGAAAGGTGAGCTAAAAACGTCATTGTTAACAGCGTAGCTAAATATTTAAAGATAAAATTATACATAAATTTCTTTTTAGGAATGTCCTGTTGTCGCTTCCAATTTAAATGGAAGCCATTATTACAAGATGATAGATATGTGGGTCTATAAAATCGAAGTGTCCTCGATTTTATAGGCTTTTTTATATGAACGTGGAATAAAATCCCGAAAACGTAGAATAACCCCTCAAAAACGTAGAATAAAACCTCACCCTTTTTAAAAAGATGTTTAAAATGTTGATTATTTTCCCATACTTTGGCGTATAGGCACTAGTTTTAGCGAAGTGGCACTAGTTTTGTCAGGTGTGAAGGAAAAGTTTACTCGTCGTTGAATTAGCGTTAGACGAGGAGGCGAAGCATTATGAATTATGAAATTTCGGTGTACCCAGAGCAGATTGCGATTGTTCGCTTGTATGGGGAGCTTGGGCATCATGAGACTGAAAAAATTCGCGCGCAAATTTCGAAGACGATCATGCAAGGACAGGTGACGACATTAATTTGGAATTTGGCGGGTTTGCAATTTATGGATAGCTCAGGTGTTGGCTTAATTTTAGGAAGAATGCGAGAGCTAAGCATCGTAGGTGGTCAAATACTTATTTTGAATCCTTCATCGACAATGCAGAAAATATTCCAATTTTCTGGGCTTGCGCCATATATGATGCAGGCGGATGAGCAGGCAGCTATTTCACATATAAGGGGGATTGTTCATGGATAACGAAATGACATTATCATTCATTGCGAAAAGTGAGAATGAAAGTTTAGCAAGAATGGCGATTATGAGCTTTATCGCGCAGCTCGATCCGACAGTGGACGAGCTGTCAGAATTGAAAACAATTATTTCAGAAGCGGTGTCCAATGCCATTATTCACGGCTATGAGGAGGATGGCAAAAGTGTTGTGACCGTAAGAGCAACGCTAATTGGCGGTACGGTGCAAGTAAGCATTCAAGATTATGGGAAAGGAATTGGCGATGTTGCGCAGGCAATGGAACCTTTATTTACGACGAAAGCGGCTTTGGAACGCTCAGGAATGGGCTTCACGATTATGGAAAGCTTTGCGGACGAGCTTGTTGTACAGTCGGTTGAAGGCGAAGGAACGAGCGTGACATTTACGAAAAAAATATCATCGGCACATGCGTCAGTTATGTAAAGGGGTGGGGACAATCGAAAAGTCTTCAGAAGTGTTGTTGACGCAAGCAGAGATGCGAGTATTAATTGAGCACTCGCAGCAAGGGGATATTGACGCAAGAAAACGGATGATTGAGGGGAATACAAGGCTTGTTTGGTCGATTGTCCAGCGCTTTTCATCACGCGGTGTGGAGCTAGAGGATTTATTTCAAATCGGCTGTATTGGCTTGATGAAATCCATTGATAAATTCGATTTATCTTATGAAGTTAAGTTTTCAACCTATGCGGTGCCGATGATTATTGGCGAGATTCAACGATTTTTACGCGACGATGGCATGGTGAAGGTCAGTCGTTCTATTCGCGAATTGAATTATAAAATTCGCCATGCAACAGAGGAATATATGAAAACGAATGAGAAGCCGCCATCCATTTCAGAGTTAGCAGAGCGTTTAGGGGTAACGCAGGACGATATTATCGTGGCGACAGATGCGATGCGTGATCCTGCCTCTTTACATGAGCAGCTATTTGAAAATGATGGCGATTCGATTACATTGATGGATCAAATGTATGATGAAAAATCACAGCTTCCATTTGAATACATTCCACTTAAGGAAATGCTGACAAAGCTTGATAAACGAGAACAATCCATTATTTATTTACGCTATTTTGCTGATTTAACGCAAACAGAAATAGCGGAGCGGCTTGGTATTTCGCAAGTGCAAGTATCGCGCTTAGAGAAGAAAATATTAGCACAGCTGAAGCAGTGGATGGATGTGACAACAACGAAAAAGGCAGTGAAAAAATGAAGAATCAGCTTTTTACAACTTTAGAGCAGGCAGAAGCGTATTTGCGAGAGGTATTAGGCGAGGGTGAATCCTTTGATGTTTGTATAAAACCTATTTATGTACGCAATATGGAAGTGCTATCTGTCTATATTTCAGGGCTAGTGGATAGCGAGACATTGACAATTTTGCTCGCTGAATTGCAGTTTGAGGAACGCGAGTCTATTGAGGATGAGCCCGCCTATTTCGATGCGCATTTTAATTATCATGGCAAAGAGCCTGTCGAAACGATTGAAGATTTTTTATTAGGTGTCTTGAGTGGGCGGATCGGCTTTGTGACAGCACATGGCCATTGTTATTGCGCAGAATTTCGTAAATATCCAGGGCGCAATCCAGAGGAACCTGATAATGAAAAGGTGATTCGTGGTGCACGTGATGGCTTTGCCGAAAATATTATGCAAAATACGGGGTTAATTCGCCGAAGAATTCGAAGTGCCGATTTACGCTTTCAGCTTTCGCAAATTTCCAAGCTAGGAAAAACAGATGTCGCACTTTGCTATATGAAAGATTTAGTGAATGAAGAGCATCTCCACTGGCTACAGGAGCGCTTTCAAAAAATTGAGCATGATGGTTTAACAATGGCGGATAAGTCTTTGGAAGAGTGGCTCTTTAAGCAAAAGTTTCACCCACTGCCATTCGTCCGCTATTCGGAACGCCCAGATATTGTAGCGGCGCATTTATTGGAGGGGCATATCGCAATTATTGTTGATACATCCCCTTCTGTTATGCTAATGCCTGTGACGATGTTCCACTTTTTACAGCATGCAGAGGAATATCGTCAAGCACCGCTAATTGGTTCTATGATGCGACTTTTACGTTATGCAGCAGTTCTTCTTAGCTTAGTATTACTGCCGTTATGGTATTTATTTGCGAAAGAAAGCCATTTGTTACCAGAGTCACTTTCTTTTTTAGGGATAGCAGAGCCGTCAGAAGTTCCGCTATTTTTACAAATTTTAATTGCTGATTTAGGAATTGAATATTTGCGAATTGCCGCTATTCATACACCGACACCTCTTTCGACCGCCATGGGCTTAATTGCGGGGATTGTTATTGGACAAATTGCTATTGATGTCGGTCTTTTTTCAAGTGAGGTTGTATTATATACAGCGATTGCCGCCATTTTCACATTTGCAATACCGAATTATGAGCTAAGTATTTCGATTAAAGTTTTCCGTATTTTTTTATTGATTATGACAGCGTTATTTGAGGCTAATGGGTTTTTCATTGCGCTATTTATTATTTTTTCTTATGTATGTGCGCTACGCCCGATGAAGGTGCCATATATGTGGCCGTTGGTTCCATTTTTTCCGAAGGCATTTATACGCGTCTTTATTCGCTTTCCAATGTCTGATGATGCACTTCGACCGTATGTTGTCGGCGCTCAGCAACGAAAACGAGCATAAAGTGCATTGCGCTCAGTTCTCTCCTATGTTAAAGTTCTCATATACAATTTTTGAACGATGATGGAGGAGAGAATATGCATTTATACGGGACACAAGGTATTTCAAATGAAGGCCATTTAACAATTGGTGGAGTGGATACGGTAGAGCTTGCAAACGAATATGGCACACCACTATTTGTTTATGATACAGCGTTAATCCGCGAGCGCGCTCGAGGCTTTATTGATACGTTTAAACAGCTTGGTATTAAAGCGGAGGTCGCGTATGCCTCAAAAGCATTTGCTTGTGTGGCTGCATACCAATTAGCAGCGCAGGAAAATTTATCGTTGGATGTTGTATCTGGCGGCGAATTATATACGGCGATTAAAGCAGGGTTTCCATCGGAGCGCATTCATTTCCACGGCAACAATAAATCTTATGCAGAGCTAGAGCTTGCTTTTGATACGAAAATTGGCTGTATTGTTGTTGATAATTTTTATGAAATACGCTTGCTCAAGGAAATTTCTGAGGCAAAGCAGCAACCGATGCGCATTCTACTGCGTGTAACACCTGGTGTTGAAGCGCACACACATGATTTTATTACGACAGGTCAAGCTGATTCGAAATTTGGCTTTGATTTAAATAATGGGCAAGCAGATCTTGCTTTTGAAGAAGTCAAGGGGCATGAGTTTTTACAGCTTTTAGGCTTACATTGTCATATTGGTTCACAAATTTTTGAAACAGACGGCTTCAGTTTAGCTGCGGGTAAGCTGATGAAAAAAATTGGTGAATGGAAAGAAAAGCATGGATTTGAATGTACTGTTTTAAATTTAGGCGGCGGCTTTGGTATTCGTTATACGGAAGAGGATAAGCCATTAGCACCACATATTTATGTAGCTGAAATGATTAACACTGTGCAGACGGAGGCAGCTGCATTAAAATTAACAATGCCAGAGATTTGGATTGAGCCAGGACGTTCACTTGTTGGGGATGCGGGCACATCACTTTATACGATTGGTTCACAGAAAACAGTGCCAAGTATTCGTGAGTATATCGCAGTAGATGGCGGTATGAGCGATAATATTCGCCCTGCACTTTACGATGCAAAGTATGAGGCTGTGATTGCCAATAAAGCAAACGCGCCAAAGGAGAGCACGTATACAGTTGCAGGTAAGCTTTGTGAATCAGGAGATAAGCTGATAGTAGATGCTGCGCTGCAACAAGCAGAGTCTGGTGATATTTTAGCGATGTTTTGTACAGGTGCCTACGGTTATTCGATGGCTTCAAACTATAATCGCGTACCGCGCCCAGCCGTTGTTTTCGTAGAAGCAGGTGAACACCAGCTAGCGATTCAGCGTGAAAGCTATGATGATATTGTCCAAAACGATCTCCCATTAGTATTGAAAAAGGGTGAATAATCGTTGAGAATATCAAGGTGGAAACTGTTAATTGGGTTAGTTACATTTATACTATTTTGGAGTTTGATTTATATTTTTGTTATCATTCCGACCTTTTTAGTGGATTAACAGAAAATGAGGAAATGTAAAGATGTTAGTAAAATATAAAAAAGCGTTTGAAAAAATTGCAATGGGCTTAATTTCGTTAATGCCAAACTGCAAGGATTCAAAGCAGTTAATGGATACTGTTCAGCATTATGAGCAGACGCCAGACTGGCAACTCTATTTATGGAAAAAGGACGATGAGTTTGTTGGGGCAATCGGTGTAGCCGTGGAAAATGAAATGGCTACCATCCAGCATATATCAATTATTCCTTCCTACCATGGTGAAGGAATTACTGCTGAAATGCTGGACGAGCTACGTGCTTTAGGTTGTTATAATAGCTTGCAGTATAATGATGAAACAGCACCGTTTTTGCGAGTGCATTTATCACATAAAGATTAATGAAAGGAGGCTGTGGGGAATTAGTTCCTACAGCTTCTTTTCTTATAAGGAGAGAATGCTGAGATATACTTTATCATGATTCAGCATAGCATTCTTTATTGCGCGAAAGCGAAGCGACAGCAGCATTCTTTATTGCGCGAAAGCGAAGCGACAGCGGCATTCTTTATTGCGCGAAAGCAATATATCATGGCGCTAGGAGTATCCCAAAATAATTTTTCAGACACTTCCTTTTTTGGCGTTCAATTTAGCGTGACGTTCCGCAACAATCGCAGAGCGGTCGCGCAACTTATGTTTATCACGTAAAAATGTAGATGCCATAGGCTCTAGCGCAGCTATTTGCGCGTTAACTAGCTGTTCGAACGGTTCGTTAATAATGGTTAGTTGAAATGCTTGAAAAGCTTCCTCCATTTCAAGCGCAGTAATTGCTTTTTGAAGCTTTTGTAATAAATCACTTTGATCAAGCATGTCGAAAAAAGGCGATTCCTTTTGCAGGCAATAATATGCTTTTTGCAATGTGCGCAAAGCCCCGTTTTTATTGTCACGTCGCCAATGATACAAGCCAGTTGCGAGCTGGACAAAGCCTACAAGAATATGCTCTCTGTCACCTGGTGCAATTTCTTTCCAATATTCCTCTAACACTTCATGGCATTCAAAATAGTCTTTGTTACCATTAAAATAAGCACAATATTGCACGAATAATGGGTTCATAACCATCACCTTTCCTCTTTACGAAGTACGTATTAAAATAGTATCATAAAGCTCGACAAGAAACGACAGGTGGTAATCAAATGTCTTATGAAGTAAAACTGGAAGCATTTTCAGGGCCTCTCGATTTATTATTGCATTTAATTAATCGTTTGGAAATTGATATATATGATATTCCGATGGCAGAGTTAACTGCCCAATATATTGACCATATTCATGCAATGCAAGTGCTAGAATTAAACGAAGCGAGTGAATATTTAGTCATGGCAGCGACGTTACTTGCAATTAAAAGTCGAATGCTTCTCCCAATCCATGAAGGTGAAATGGATGATACGGAGTTTGAATTAGATAGTATTGACCCGCGTGATGAGCTTGTTGCGCGTTTAATCGAATATAAAAAATATAAGGAAGCGGCGACACAATTACAAGTGCTCGAAACAGAGCGGGCGCAAGTGTATACACGTCCGCCGGCAGATTTATCCGAATTTATGCCAGATGAGCAGCTAGCTTTATTTGATGCAAATGTGAACGTATACGATATGCTCGCAGCATTTCAAAAGCTACTGCGTCGTAAACAATTAAAAAAACCTTTACAAACGAGAGTGGCAAGGCAGGAAATTTCTATACGGGAAAAAATGTATTCTGTTGTTGCTTCTTTAAAGAAAACAGGGGGACGTGCCATGTTTTCAGAGCTATTTCCTTATGAGGATAAAGCAACCTTAATCGTTACATTTTTATCGTTATTGGAATTAATGAAGCGTCAAGTCGTATTCGTAGAGCAGCAGCGTAACTTCGAGGATTTGACGGTGTTATTACAGAAGGAGGAGCTAGATAGTGAGTTCGAAGATATTGATGAGTAAAATAGAAGCGCTCCTCTTCGTCGTAGGAGATGAAGGCATGACAGTGCGTCAGCTAGCCAATTATTTAGATGTCGAAGATATGGACATTGAAGCAGGACTAAGTGAGCTTGCAACGCAATATAATGAATCAGAGACATCTGGTATTACGTTGAAGCAATTAGCAGGTACATACCAATTAACGACAAAACCAGAAATGGCAGAAACAATCAAAAAACTTGTTGAGAATCCAACGAATCAGCTACTAACGGCTGCTTCTATCGAAGTGCTAGCGATTATTGCGTACAAGCAACCAATTACAAGAATTGAAGTGGAGGATTTACGCGGTGTGAAGAGCGAAAAACCGATTCAAACACTTGTTTCAAGAGGGTTAATTCAAGATGTCGGACGCGTTGAAGGGACAGGGCGTGCCATTTTATATGGTACAACGAAGGAATTTTTAAATTACTTCGGCTTGAAAGACATCGCAGAGCTACCGCCTTTACCAGAAGGGCATGATGTAGAAGAAGAGCAGGAAGCCGATTTATTTTTAACGAAATTCCAAGAAGCATTTAATGACTAAAGGAGTGAATAGTTGAAAAAGTGGCTATGTGTCGTATTGTTTTTTGTTTTATTGCAGCCTTCAGCACAAGCAGCAAGCCATGCCTACGCAGTAATTGATGCAGAAACAGGTAGGTTGTTGATGGGAGCGAATGAGCATGCCAAGTTACCAATTGCGAGCTTAACAAAAATATGGACGGCATTAGTTGTCCTTGAAAATAGCAAGCTGGATGATAAGGTAACGATTTCGGAGCGTGCCGCATTAAGTGAAGGTTCTTCTATTTATTTAGAAAAAGGGCAAACATACTCGATTGAAACATTGCTATACGGCTTGATGCTACGCTCTGGTAATGACGCTGCATATGCGCTGGCGGAGCATGTCGGTGGCTCTGTGGAGGGCTTTGTTTATTTAATGAATGAGCGTGCGCGGTTAGCGGGCTTGTCCGATACAACATTTAGCAACCCATCAGGTCTACATGGTGAACAGCATTTGTCCTCTGCCTATGATACTGCACGCATGCTACAAGTTGCGATGCGCAATGAGCAGTTTAAAAAAATTGCGTCAACGGTTGTTTTTAATGGGGAGCAAAGCTGGAAAAACAAGCACCGCCTGTTATCCGAGAACAATGGTGCCATTGCAGGCAAGACAGGCTTTACAAAAGTAGCAGGTCGCACGCTTGCTACCTATTTTCAAAAAGAGCAAAAACAATTTATCGTTGTGACATTAAATGAATCAAATGACTGGCGTGTACACAATGCCCTTGCAGATCATATTGCGACAAATTATGCGGAGCGTACGCTAGCTAAAAAAGGAACATACACAGTAGCTGGTGAGAAAATAATTGTGAATAAGCCGATTAAAATGCTTGTGACGAAAGCAGAAGTGCGGGATTTACACCATGTCGTCTATTTACCAACAGATGCTCGTAAAAAAGATGCCGTATGGTATGTCTACGCAAAAGGCCGCCCTGTACATGCGGTGGCAGTACAAAGAGAATAAGCAAAAGATGCATGGCCTCTCCATTGTTAAGAGATATACTTGACAATTTGGGGCTATTTTTTGTGGGTTTTTTCTGAACAATATAGTGAGCAACTCCATAAATTCTCCATATTTATTTGTTACAGTGAATAGGAATGAAGACTAAGGAGGAATTTTGATGAGATTAAAATTTTTAGCTGCACCATTTTTAATAGGAAGTATTATTCTTGGCGGCTGTAGCGCAAGTAATTCACATAAAAATGAACACGGCATGATGGATCATTCAACTATGAATATGGAGAATGACCATGCTAGTCATACAAACCCTATTGCGTTAAACAATTCAACAGGGCAAAATGAAATAGCACTTCCTTCAATAATTGAGCCTCAAAATGGCCTCGTAAATATTACAGCTCAACAAGGGGAGACAGAAATTTTTGATGGATTTCAAACAATGACCTATGGTTATAACGGGTCGTTTTTAGGGCCAGTTATCAAGATAAAAAGTGGAGAAAATGTGACATTTAGAACGAAAAATGATTTATTAGAGCCAACAACATTCCACTGGCATGGTCTTGATATTCCTGGAGATGGAGACGGAGGGCCACATCAAATTTTAAAGCAAGGTCAATCTGTTGATGTTAACTTTACGGTCAATCAAGGTGCATCCACATTATGGTTTCACCCACATCCTGAGGGAGCGACAGCAGAGCAAGTATACAAAGGTTTGGCAGGGTTAATCTATATCGAGGATGACAATTCTTTAAAGCTTAATTTACCGAATGACTATGGTAAAAATGATTTCCCTCTCGTCTTTCAAGATAGACATTTTACTGAGGAAAAACAATTTGATTATAATGCAGTGCAAAATGCCGACGGTACTATCGGCAATACATTGTTAGTAAATGGTACTTTCAATCCTAAGCTGACTGTTGGTAGAGAACGTATAAGGTTGCGTTTATTAAATAGCTCAAACGCCCGCAATTATACATTTAAATTAAATACAGGTGATGCATTCCAGCAAATCGCTACAGATGGCGGATTTTTAAACAAATCAATTGAACTAAATGAAATTACATTAACACCTGGTGAAAGAGCAGAAATAATCATTGATTTTTCAAAGTTTGATGCAGAAAGTGATGTAGCACTTGTAAATGAAGAAAATATACGCTTACTGCCATTTAAAATAGAGCATCCAAAATCAAGTTCAACAGCTATTGCAGAAGTTTTAAATGATTATGTGGTAACAGAGGAAGAGAAAAGCTTGCCTGTAACGAAACAGCTGGAGCTCTTTGGGATGGGAAAAATGGTGACAATCAACAACCAACAATTCGATATGCATCGAATTGATTTCACTCAAAAATTAGGTGAGACAGAAATTTGGGAAGTTTACAATAAACCAGATACGATGGGTGGTATGATTCATCCGTTTCATATTCATGGGACACAATTTAAAGTTGTTTCGATAGATGGGGAAGAGCCAGCTGCTAGCCTACAGGGCTGGAAGGATACAATCTCCATTGAGCCGAATCAAACGGTTAAGCTAGCTGTCAAATTTAATAATAAAGGCATCTATATGTTCCATTGTCACCTACTAGAGCATGAGGAAAATGGAATGATGGGACAGGTAGAAGTAAATTAAAGTGCAACGAATAGAGAATTTCGTCAGTAGCGTTCATCAAAAACCTATGAATTGAGATATAATGAACACCTTTAATTTATGTCTGCATAATTTCTTCATATTAGCTTTCGTATTAGTAATTGGAAAGGAGCAATTGAAATAGTGAATAAACTATCGACAAAATTAGCAATTAGCTTCTTTTTAGTTGTGTTAATAATGGAGTCTCTTCTGATGTATTACCTTCATCGAAGTATGATTAATACAAGAGTGGAGGAGGAATTTTCTTTACTATTAGCAAACGGTGCGAATCATCGTGATGTACTTGTAGAACATTATTCAGAAACTACTTTGAAGCATATTTCTTTGATGGAGAAAAACGGCAATAGAGAAGTGATGATTACAAATAAAACAGGTGATATCATCAGTAGCTCGGATCACTCTTATACGATACAAGCGGCGTATCAATTAATTATTAAGGATATTCACAATGAAAAAGATGAAATAGTCGTTTCTAGTTGGAGAGAGTCACCGTATATTATGAGCGTCCATCCATATAAAGTCGATGAAGAACGACAGGGTTATGTGCTTATGCTGCAAAGCACAGGCTCACTTAATCAAATGGTAGATAAAATGAATATGCATTTTGTTTTATCAGGCGTTACGGGGTTTGTTGTGTTGTTTATCGTGTACGTTATGCTGTCAAAAATTATTACGCGCCCTTTGATGCGTATGAAGGAAGCAACAGAGAAGTTGAGCAAGGGCGATTTTAAAGTAAGCTTGCCTGACTTAGGGAAGGATGAGCTAGGTGAATTAGCAAGCTCGATTCATAAATTAGCCAATGACCTTGAGCGTTTGCAAAATGATAGAAATGAATTTTTAGCTGCGATTGCGCATGAATTAAGCACACCCCTAACCTATTTAATAGGCTATTCCAAAATTGCCATGAGAGAGGGCATTCGTGAGGAGGAGCGTCAGCATTATATTGAAATTATCGGTGAAGAAGCGAATCGCATGAAGGATTTAGTGAAAAATTTATTGGATTTAGCGCGAATGAATGAGACAGCGTTTGACGTGTCCAAAAAAACTTTTCTCGTTAGACCATTTTTAGAAAATGTGTGTAAACTTGTTGCCTCCTCTTACAGCTTAAAGGAAATACAGCTTGAGCTTGTTTGTGATGCGCAGCTCCAAATTTATTCGGATCGAACACGCTTAGAGCAAATAGTTCTCAACTTATTGGATAATGCGTTGAAGTATTCTAATGAAAATGCAGTCGTTACGTTAAAGGCTGAATCGAAAAATGGCAAAATCGTTGTTTCTGTGAAGGATACAGGCATTGGCATTCCAACTGAGGAAATCGACTATATTTTTGAAAAGCTATATCGAGTTGAGAAGTCCCGTTCACGTATAAATGGGGGCTCTGGAATAGGGCTTGCTATTGTAAAGGAGCTTGTTTCTACACTTGGTGGGACGGTTGAAGTGACAAGCAAAGTAGGAGAAGGAAGTACATTTACAATAACAATGTAAAGGTGGTATATAAATGCAGACCGTTCTTTTAATTGATGACGAACAGAGGATGTTAGATTTAGTAGAACTTTTCCTTATACCACACGGCATTGCATGTTTGAAGGAAACAAGTGGTGAAAACGCGCTAGAAATATTGAAGGAAAAAGAAGTGGATCTTGTCCTTTTAGATGTGATGATGCCTTATATGGACGGCTGGCAAGTATGTCAAAAAATACGTGAGTATTCAAATATCCCAATTATTATGCTAACCGCACGAGCTGATAAGTTAGATTTAGTGAAAGGGTTGGAGCTGGGAGCCGATGATTATATTGCGAAGCCTTTTGATGAAAGAGAATTAGTTGCGAGGGTGAATGTACAATTACGCCGAGCCTTCGAAAATAATAAATCCAAAAAAGCTGTGATATGCTTCAAGAAATTTATGTTAGATACAGAAATGTATGCTCTACACTATGAGTATTTAACGATACAACTTACGTACAAGGAGTTTTATATAGTAAAGGCACTGATTTCTAGACCTTCTAAAACGTTCACGCGTGAAGAATTATTAAGTGTAGCATGGGAATATGAAACGGAAATCGATATTCGAACAGTGGATTCTCATATTCGAAATTTAAGGGACAAGCTAAAGAAAGCTAATTTTCCAACAGATACATTTTTAAAAACCGTATGGGGCATTGGTTACAAGTGGCATTAGTCTATTGGGAGATGGCTAATAAATGGAGAGAAGCGCAGATAAATCATGGAAAGGCGCAGATAAACTGAGAGAAGCGCAGATAAATCATGGGAAAGCGCAAATAAATCGAGAGAACCGCAAATAAATCGAGAGAACCGCAGATAAATCGAGAGAACCGCAGATAAATCATAGAAAAGCGCAAATAAATCGAGAGA